>DGHF01000126.1 GCA_002392545.1 Ruminococcus sp. UBA3855 | reverse complement strand
CCGCCGAAATGGAACGAACGCTTTCTGTGTTGGATTATGCCATATTAGTGGTGAGCGGTTCGGAAGGCGTACAAAGCCACACTGAAACACTATGGAAATTATTGGAACATTCTCACATTCCTACCATGATATTTGTCAACAAAATGGACATTGCCAATGATTCACAATTTCAAATCATGGAACAATTGCAAACGAAATTAAGCAATTCCTGCATTGATTTTTCCAATCAAGACGAAAATTATTTTGATGCATTGGGTTCATGTGATGAAATTTTGATGGAACAGGTACTTGAAACAGGGAAAGCTGAAAAATTGGACATTGCAAAAGCCATTTTGCAACGTCATGTATTTCCGTGCTTGTTTGGGTCTGCCTTGAAAATGGATGGAGTTCAGGAACTTTGGGAACTGTTGAATGAATATACCATTCCCCCCGAAAACCGTCAGGAATTCGGCGCAAAAGTTTATAAAATCACCGAAGACGAACAGGGAAAACGCTTGACACATTTGAAGGTCACAGGCGGTATATTAAAAGTTCGTGACATTCTTCACGGTGTCAACCCGAACGGCGAAGCATGGGAAGAAAAAGTCAGTCAGTTGAGATTGTATTCAGGAGAAAAGTTTGTTCCGGCTGATGAGGTATACAGCGGTCAGGTCTGCGCCGTGACAGGGTTATCACAGACATTTTCCGGTGAAGGTTTAGGAACAGAACAGAACGCATTAACTCCCATTCTTGAACCGATTCTGAGGTATTCCGTGATATTGCCGTCTGAAATTTCCGTGCATACGGCTTTAATGGCACTCCGCAAACTCGAAGAAGAAGACCCACAATTGCACGTGCAGTTCAATGAACAGCTACAGGAAATTCAGGTTCTCCTGATGGGTGAAATTCAATTGGATGTCTTGCAACATCTATTGCAGGAGCGTTTTCAGATGAAAGCAGAATTTCAGTCCGGCGGAGTTGCCTACAAAGAAACCATTGCAAAGCCCATTGAGGGGATGGGGCATTATGAACCTTTGCGCCATTATGCAGAAGTGCGCCTGTTGCTTGAACCGCTGGAACATGGAAAGGGGTTAATTTTTACCAGCTCATGCCGTGAGGATGATTTAGACAGAAACTGGCAACGCTTGATATTAACCCATTTAGCCGAAAAACAACACATCGGCATTTTGACAGGTTCGCCCATCACTGATATGAAAATTACTTTATTGGCAGGACGTGCCCACAAAAAGCACACGGAGGGCGGAGACTTCAGACAAGCCACATACAGAGCTGTGCGAAATGGCTTGATGAGGGCTGAGAATATCCTGCTTGAACCGTGGGTATCATTCCGGCTGGAAATACCGTCTGAAAGTCTCGGCAGGGCTATGACTGATTTACAGACCAAAGGCGCAAAATTAAGCCCTCCGGAAAATTCCGGAGAAAATGCCATTCTAGAAGGTTCAGCTCCGGCAATTGTCATGATGACTTACCGCACCAACGTGATGGAATACACAAGAGGAAGAGGACGTTTAATCTGTACTCCCTCCGGCTATGAACCGTGCGCCAATGCGGAAGAAGTCATTTCACGTATCAATTACAATCCGGAAGCAGATTTACATAATTCGCCGGATTCTATTTTCTGTTCCCATGGGGCAGGGGAGCTGGTCAAATGGGATGCTGTCGAAAATCGGATGCATACCGAATCCCCCTTGAAACAAACACATTCCGTTGATGTTCAGAGTGCCCCTGTACATACCGTCCGGAAATCCTACACAGGCAGTTTAGAGGATGACAAAGAATTGATGGCGATTTTCGAAAAAACATACGGAGCTGTCAGGCGTGATAAACGTGACGAACGTCACAATATGCATACCGAAAAATCAGCTCCCAAGTCGAAACCTGTCCCCCTCCCAAAGGGCAAGGAATATTTATTGGTGGATGGCTATAATATTATTTTTGCATGGGATGAATTGAAACAGCTTGCCGGAAAAAGCCTTGATTTGGCAAGAAATCGGCTGATTCACTTGTTGAGCAATTATCGGGGCTATCGTCAATGTAAATTGATTCTGGTCTTTGATGCCTACAAAGTCAAGGGAAATACAGGCAGTATCACAGAGGAAAGCGGTATCAGCATTGTGTACACCAAAGAAGCTGAAACAGCAGATACTTATATTGAGCGTGTCTCCCATGATTTGGCGAAAGAATACCGTGTTCGGGTGGCAACCTCTGACGGTGCGGAACAGGTCATTATTTTTGGAGCTGGTGCATACCGCATGACCGCTGAGGAATTGCGCTATGAAATCATGCAGGCTGACGAAGCCGTCAAGCCCTATCTCAAAAAGACATAACAAAAGCCGGCATTTTTCAGCCGGCTTTCTTACTTTCTAAAATCCATATTCCATTTCTTCGCAAATTTCTGACCAGTATGTACTTCCAGAATCAAAAGCACTGTTGTCGAACTTTAATATTTCTTTCCTGAATTGATTTGCAAAATCAGAAAGCATAGAATCATCCAGATTTTCAGAGAATTTGTGATTCATATACTCATCATACAGCAATAATTCTTTGACAAAAATTTCGATATTGGGAGAAATGTAACAAAGTACACCATCATCCGTCGTGATATAATACACTGTTCCATTTTTAGCAATTCCGATAAGATTCGTATGAATCCCTTCATCTCCGCCAACAATGAGATAATCCTGATTTTGCAAGGAAATAGTATAAAAATCATTCTTTTTTAAAAAAGTAACTTCTAAAATTGTTTTATCAGGAAGTGAAATATCCATATTCATTGACAAAATCCCCTTTATTGATTCATCTTCTTTTTGATAA
>DGHF01000135.1 GCA_002392545.1 Ruminococcus sp. UBA3855 | reverse complement strand
TATTGATTCATCTTCTTTTTGATAAATTTTATGGCATATGATTTCGATAATGTTTGACTTTTTCATCTGTCCAAGGGTAATCCTGTTCATAGAATGCGATTCCATTGCTGTCACTAATGAGCTGAGTTGCTTCCAGCGTGAAATTATGTGCAAAATAAAATGTTTTCATTTCAGGGGTTGCAATCTTTTTTTGAGCCTTCAAAATTTCTTTGCTGGTAATGGAATGCTTGTCAATCGGGAAACAAACAAAATTGACCGTTTCGCCGTAATAGGATTGACTGACTAATGAAACATACCGTGCAGGAATGTATTTCTTTAGATTCTCATAGTTGCAGTCAATTCCACATTTTACCAGAACTTTCATCGATTCATTTTCCTTTTGATAATTTTCCCCAGTTTGCCGACTCCGAACGCAATCGCCGCACCAGCCGCCGCCGCACCTGCAAGAGGAACAGTGGCATTTCTCAAATTGATACCTTTTTTCTGTCCAAAGGATTCCGTTTCACCTTTGGGGTCAGGTGGGAAATGTTCAGTGTCATATTCCGCCCAAACGTCATTTGTGGGGATTTCGAAACAGTCAAAGAATAATTGTCCATGCCGAACACCTAAACGGAGGGTATGCCATCCGAGGTGAATATGTTCGAGGGAGAAAAATGCTTCTCTGTAACGACTTTCAGTCACTTGATAACTGCTGGAATACAATTGACCGTCAATCCAGATGACGGCATCCAATTCCTTCGCAACGCCTAACAGGTGAATTCCGCAACCATAGAAACGAATTTCCATCATTGCACCAGCAGAACTTTCTGCACAGGTACGGTTGTAAAATTGATAAGAAGCCATTCCGTTGAGTTTCCATGTGCCTTGTACCTCGTCTTTAAGATAGCGCACCATGGGGGACATACAGTCCTCACGATAACAATATAACTGCATTGGCAGGGGAATGTCAATCGGCTGAATGGTCAGATTTGCAAAGCGATTCTGATAATATGCACTGCAAAGGCTGACACGTCCCGAACGAATCAGGGGAATGTCATCGAGTTTGGTTTCATAGAGGGAATGCCCGTCCGCAAAGCACAGCACCAGCGTATCAATTGCCCCGATTCCGATTTTATGGGGCATATCATACTGAAAATCTTTCACAATTCCGTCTTTGAGAACGTCATTCATATAACGGAGCTCCCATTTTCCGTCAGCATACAACCGCAGACAAAGACCGCTTTCGGATGTTTCCGGACAGGTCACGGCGGAATTATAACGGATTCCCACTCCGACATAATTTGACGGCGAATCAGAATCGAAAACAGCTTCAATAATTGCCTGATAATTCGACCATTTGTCGTCACCTAAACACGTGATGGGGTTCGGAGTGCCACGAAACCGCCAGTTTGTCGGCAGAATGTCTTTTGTAATTTTCTGTTCCAGAAAACAGCCTTTTTTGGAGCGTACAACCTCAAACGCACCGCCTTGGTCAGTCGTATACAGCGGAGCATTCCCACGATTTTCCATTTTTTTGGTGGGGTAGTCGAAATCATCCACATAGGGGAATAACAAGCGTTTGGATTCAGGGATTTCTTTCGTGAAAGCTTCGTCCCCACGGATATAATCAATTTCCATGGTGGTAGCTGTTACAATGGAATACGGCTTGACAACGACTGTAAAACCTGCTTCGCCGTCCATTCTGCGGAGTTTGGTTCTCTGGTTCGCCATAAACCAGTTATCGTCAAATCCATAAGGGTCATTGTTTCCGGAAGTTTCAACAGTGTAAACCGTGTCGGATAATTCCGGCAGATTCTTGACAATGACAAAATAAGACCGTGGAATATTGCTGTCATTACTGAAAATCATTGTCAGATGTTTTTTGTCGGGGGAAATCATGGACATATAATTATGGGTAGTATTCCAGATTGCATGGTCTTCCTCACCGTCTCCGAAACACGAATCAGGAATGATTCTCCATCCGGCACGGGCAAACTTTGTAAAATGCGCCGATACCCACAAACCAATGTCAATGCGGTAATTGCCAGACCATGGCTCATTGGCAGTTATCAGCTGTTTAGGGGCATAGCATGAGCCGTCATAATAGGCAGAAACTGCGGGCTGAAATTCATACATGACCATCTGACCATGTGGGAAGCTGTTAATAATGCGGTTTGCCACATCTAATGCGCCGTTCCGTCCGGTCATACCATTTCCGTCCGCACGGCAGGAAAGCCAAGGAATATTACAAGGTGCAATTCCCTCACTGTACCAGATTTCTTTGTGGAATTCATCATGAAGCTGTAAGGTGTTAATATCTCCATAAGTGGTATAATGCAGACCAATCACATCCACAGCATTCCGGAGACGTTTATTTCTCATCATTTCAGATGCAATGGTACGGCTTCCGACTTCATCCGAGGCAACAATTTTGATTTTGCTGAAATCGTAGGGGGGGTTTTTTTCCTTTTTGAGTTTCTCCGAAAACCAGATAATCCAATTTGTATCAGCCTTTTCGGGTTCGTTGGCATCGGGGCTGATATAGTCGAATTCCAGCCCGAACGTATCATATGCGGATTGCAAAGTTTCCCTGAACCATTTATAGCGAGCCTCATAACCGCCTTCAATACCGCCTTTCCGGAAAGCCTCTGTGACCCAATGCGGTTCACCCCATCTGAGTAAATCCAATGTCAGATTGGGATTGATTTTTTTTGCATCACAAGCAAGCTGAAACCCTGCGCCACGGTGGACATTCGCCTTGACATCGGAATAACGTTTTGTACAAGGTTCTGTACCGGAAGAGGAATTCACATCCGAACCCATTTCTAATTTAAGATGGGAAAGCCCTGCACCATATCCCTGTTGAAACAGCAGTTTCAGGATTTCGTCATAGACTTCCGGAAAATTCGTCTTGTAATCCATCAGAAGGCGAGAGGAATTATTTCCCGAAACAAAGCCCAGCCCTCTCCAGATATTCGCCGGATTTTCGCCGATATTGTTACCGTCAATGATAATCTGTTTTGTTTTTCTGACGAGCGGTTGTCCTTCCATAAATCCTACATCCTTTCTATTACGTTCTGACCTTTGCAATCAGGAATTTAATATTTTTCCCTTCTTCTGTGAACATTTTTTCGTGTTCAGTTTCCAGATTTTCTGCAAAGCCGGAATTGTGTAAATCTCTTGTCAAATATGTAATTTCAAAGCCGGATTCCTCAAAGTATTCAAGGGACTCTTCAAATAATTGGTCATCATCCGTTTTGAACCAGAGTTCCCCCTTCAAAAAGGGCTTGTATTGTATGAGCTGTCTGGAATGGGTAAGCCTGCGTTTTTTGTGTTTGCTTTTGTTCCATGGGTTACAGAAATTGATAAAAATTCTGTCAATTGCATCTTGTTCGCCGAACGCTTCCGCCATGTAGGAGATATTATAAATCATGACCCGAACTTGTTCCGCAGTCAGATTGTTTTCTTTCAAAGCCTGTTCAATTTTTCGCTTTGCGAGGACAAGCATTTCATTCTTAATGTCAATGGCAATATAATTGACATCCTGCCAATGAATAATGGCTTGACTTGCAAAGCCACCCTTCCCACAGCCTAACTCCAGCCAGATGGGTTTTCCATTGTTGAAAACTTCATTCCAGTGATTTTTGTTGGCTTTTGGGTCAGAAATAAAAAAGGGGCAGGCTTCTAATTCAGGTCTTGCCCATGGTTTACAGCGGATTCTCATAAATTACCCTCCCATTATTTCAATAATAAATCAATGATAGCAACAAGCAAGCCAGCCCCTGCCAATACAGTCCCCAAAATCATATGTTTCCTTTGTTCTTTTTCGGCTTTTTCCTGTTGTTGTTCTTTCCGTCTCTGTTCTCTTTTTTCTGTAGCTTTATCGACTGTTTCATTGATTTCTTCCATGAGTTTTTCCCGATTGATTCGTTTTTGTTCTTCGTCAATGGGGTTCTGTGAATTTCTCTTTTTAGTTGTATATTTTGGATTACTTTTTCTAAAATTGAACAATCCCATGATTCACCTCATAAGCTCAATAAAATATCCTGTCCGTTTTTCTGATATTGTTCCGTTTCGATTCCAGCCATACGGAACAGCATTTCAGAAGCCTGATTTTCCTTTGTTCCTGCATATTTATTATCAAGAAATACGACTTTCCGGATTCCGCATTGAATAATCGCCTTGGCACATTCATTGCAGGGGAAAAGCGTCACATATAAGATACATCCTTTTAATTTTGTACGGCTGTTGAGAATGGCATTTAATTCAGCATGACATACAAAGGGGTATTTCGTATTGAGAAAATCGCCCTCACGCTCCCACGGCATTGCATCGTCATCACATCCGGTTGGCATTCCATTGTAACCCACGGAAACAATTTTATTATCCGCATCCACAATACAAGCTCCGACTTGTGTATGATTGTCTTTGCTCCGCTGAGCCGATAACAAGGCAATCCCCATGAAATACTCATCCCAGCTGATATAGTCCTGACGTTTCATAAATTCCTCCTGTCAAGGCAATCAGCCCATAGGGCATTGATGGGCTGATTGCAGATTCAACATATTACTTTTTCTTTTTGCTGTTCTGATTTAGGAAAGAAGAAGCAGGGGGCATTTGTGTGCCCTTTTTCTTTTTGGTGGGTGCAACGAGGTGAGCGGCTTCATCATGCATCGCCTCTACTTCGTCAGCATCTTCCGGCTTGACTTCCAAATCTTCCAAATCTTGGTCAAAATCTTCCAAATCGCTGAATTCCAGTTCATCTTCTGAAATGGAAATATCTTCCAGACTGTCATAATCGCCGCCGGAAATACTGGACATTGTCATTCCATAGACAGCCGATTCTGTAACGGTCTGAACATCTTCAACAGCCTGAGCCACTTCTTCCGGCTGAGTCTCAATTTCTTCCGGAACTTCCTGTTCCTGAATGGGTTCTTCTGGTGAAAGAGCTGTTTCGACAGCAGAACCTACAGCAGCCGCTCGGCGTTCAGCCTTTTTGCGTTCGGCTTCCTCCCGTGCAAGCCTTTCAAGTTCATCAAAAGCGGATTCCGTTTCCTCTTCCTGCTCATCTTCTTGGTGAGCGGATTCCTGAACCGTTTCAGGAGCTGTTGTTTCCGCTTCAAGAGCCAATTTCTCAGCTTCATCAGGAACAGGCTGTTGTTCAGCATCCTGATGAACCTGTTGTTCCATTTCTTCAATCAGGCGGAGAGTTTCAGATTCCGCCCTTGCTTTTTCCTCAGCCTCTTGTTCGGCTTTTTCTCTTGCGATTCGTTCGGCTTCCAAGCGAGCCTGTTCATTTGCTTCGGCTTCAGCACGAGCGGCGGCAATGGCTTCCGCCTCTGCACGGGCAGCGGCTTCGGCTTCAGCAATCATACGGCGAGTTTCTTCCTGAGCCTGTACACGAGCAGCAGCGGCTTCCTCTTCCTGACGTTTTCTTTCAGCAGCTTCTGCGGCTTCACGTGCCCTGCGTTCTTCCTCGGCTTTCGCCTTTGCTTCAGCAGCCTTTTTGGCTTCGAGGGCAGCAGCGGCAGCCTCGGCAGCCTCATAATCGATTGCAACATACAATTCTTCATCCAGCGGAGAACCTTCATTCTGGAGCTGTTTTACTGGAATTCGTTTCAGGGGTGCATATTGGAACTTATTACAAGAAGCATCCTGTTCCATAGGTCCTTTTTTATCACAAAGAATCAACCCATTTTCACGCTGTCTTCTTCCGTACTGACAATAAGCGCATTTCGGCTCGATTTTTGGATTAAAATAATTTGTTCTTCGTCTGAATAAGCTGGCTAATCCCATTCGTATCACCTCACAAAAAAATTACATCTGTCTCATTATAACATATTTTCTCGTATTTGTCCAGAGTTTTTTTCAGAATATCCGGAAATCATTTTCTCGCTTTTTTTCTGGCGACCTTATCCGCATACATTTTGTCATCTGCTTCCTTAATCATGCGGTCAAGGTCAAAGTTGCTGGTAAGCGGTTCAGAAGAAAAGCCGATACTGGATTCCACCTGATAAGGCTTTCCGGAAAATTCATTGTACTGGCTGAGATAGTCGGCAAATCTCTGCCGGAATGATTCAAAATAACATTCCTCCTTTTGGGTGGCAATGATTCCGGCTGCCATAAATTCATCACCACCAAATCTTGCACAGATTTCCCCATGCAGGGCACAACTCTGCAAAGCCTTCCCGACCATGCTGATGGCATTATCTCCCTCTAAATGTCCATAGGTATCATTGATTTTTTTCAGTCCGTCAAGGTCAGCAGAAATCAAAATGACACTGACAGATTTTCCCATATTCTCCTGTAATTGTGTCTGGAAATTCCGATAGAATCCACGGCGGTTGAAAAGTCCTGTCATATGGTCATGAATATACAGTTTTTCAAGCTCATCATTGACACTGACAAGTCTGGTATTGATGGCTTTGATTTGCATTCTGCCGTGAAAGCTTCCAAGAGCCGCATCCAGAGCGGTCATAAGGGTATGCATCTTGATATACTCATCAAAATTGACATCCGGCTGTATGATATTGTACCCGAATACGAGGTCAAGGAAATGAATGGAACATATGACTAATGGGCGTTCTTTCTGAAATGCTTTTTCCAGATGGGGAGTCAGATTTTTTCTGTCCGTGGTGCAGGGAATTTCTTCTTTCCAGAAATACCGCTGGAAAATGATATTGACTTTTTCGCTGAAAGCCTTGTCACCCCGATGACCATTCCCGAAATCGGGTTCTCTGAAAGCATCGTCATTGAGTGCGACTGCCATGGTATCGAAATAAAATTTATTGAGCAGGATTTCCGGCAATTCTGAAATGCTTGACATATTAGAAATTTCAGCCAGTGCCGAACATAACATATTCTGACGATTTTTGTATTGTGTCAGCCTGTCAAGCAGTACCTGTACAGCATCATTGACTCCCTCGGCGGAAACTTCCTCACATCCGCAGGACTGCGAAAGGCGAATAAAAAAGGCAATTTCCGTCTTTTTTTGCCATGTTCCGCCGTGGGAAAGGGTTTCAATGGCTTTCATGAGCTGTTCCCCCATCAGGTCATAATCCTGATGACATGTTGTCAGATGGGGGATGTGATAGCCCGCCTGTAAAATGCCGTCAAATCCGGTGATAATGCAGTCTTGCGGAATTTTGTACCCCATTCTCTGGAGAAAGGAACTTGCCACAATTGCCATAATATCATTGGCGCAGACAATGGCATCCGGCAATTTTCGCTTTTCTATGACAAACCATTGATTCATAGCGGATACAGTTGGTCCTTCCCAAAAATCGCCATATGCGACATTATCCGGTGAAAATGGAATGTTTCCTTCTTCGAGTGCCCTCCGGTAAGCATCCACTCTTGCTTCTGAAAAGCTGTTGCCCTTCTGTCCGGCAATCATGAAAATTTCTTTTGCGCCATGCTTCCGGATGATGTGCTGACATAATTTTTCAAATGCGCCTGCATACGAGAACGTGAAACAATGACAGCCTTCCAGCTCCTTGTCAATGGAAATAATGGGAATGTGGTGCTCATGACATCGTTTTATGATGGTCTCCATGGAAACCAGATTTTGCAGAAAATGCGGGAAAACTATCAATGCAGAAAGCAGATGATAGGGAATCAGGTCGAAAACAGCCACCTCTCCGGAATCGTTGATATTATCCGGCGCAAATAAATCTGTACAGGTATTGAATATCATTAAACGGTAATTGTCACGGACGGCATGACGGTTCAGGGCTTCAATAAAATAAAGTCTGTCCTCTTCATGAATGGTAGAAAGACACATCCCAATGATTTTTATTTCCTCAGACATGAGAAATCACCTTCTTTTCTAGTTGTAAATTCAGTCTGAAACTATCTCTATTATAGCATATTCCATTTGATTTGTCACTAGTTTTTTCGAAATTTTTATATAAAATTAACAAAACGACTGTACAGGATAAATCTGTACAGTCGTTTTCATGTAAAGGAAAGTCAAATCAGCCGATATTGAAATAATCCTTGAGTGATTTATCCGTATCACCAGAACCAATGACAGCGGCATACATCAAAATATAGGCGGCATCTTCGGAATCAGGCACATCATTTCCGTTAATGTCAGCAGCAGCATTCTGACGGTCTGTGAAGCTGGTTTCTCCTGCACCAATCAAGGCAGCTTCTACGAGAATCATAGCAGCATCTTCTGCATTGATTTCGCCGTCTTCCTTGACATCACCGAGAACAATTTCCACCTCAATGGGAGTTGTTTCCGTTTCGGTTGTGGTAGCAGTGGTTTCAGTGGTTGCTATTGCCGTTGTAGTTATGGGGCTGGTGGTTGTGGTGGCATTTGTCGCAGTAGTAGTTGTTGTTGCTGTTGTTGTGATGGTGGTGGTTGTAGTTGTGAGAACAGTTTCAGGCGGAGCGGTTTCAAGCGCATCATTCGCCTTGACTTCTGCGGAGGTCACGCCGAGGATGGTAATTTCTGTAGAAACGTCTTCACCTTCCACGCTGACTGTAATTTCTGAAACTCCCTTTCCGGAGGGCTTCACAAGCAGGACTGCTTTTCCGTTTTCATCAAGGGTGGTTGACTGGGTGACGACATTTCCGGACGGGTCATTCACAATGAGTTTCTTTCCGGATGCAATGCTGGCTGGTCTTGCAGTGAAATCAATCTGTGTATACTCACCGATTCCAGCAATCACAACATTGCTGTCCGTATCAAGGCTTACCAGATTATCAGGAATTGTCACATCCATGGTAATGGGTTCAACAGCAATGGAGTTATAGCCCTCACAGCCTTCCGTGATGGAGGCGGTCAATGCGCCGAGGTCATACAGATTTCCGATTGACGGAGTGATAACAAAAGTATCTGTATAAGCATCGCCCTCATTATGCAGGAGCGGTTCAACAACGCACGTAACAGGCTTTTCATCTCCATAGATAGTCACAGTATCCGCATTGACGGTATCAATTTTCATGTACTTGCTGAAAACTGCAATTACAGAGCCGTCAATTGCCATGATGCTAACCAGTTCAGGCGCATTCATGCTGACAACAGAGAAATTGATTCCGGTCTGAATCGGGGGAACATCCATCCATTCACTATAGACAGTCTCATAACCTTCCATCTGGAACTTAACACGCCATTGACCTTCGGGAACATCCCAAGCATATGCACCGTCTGCATCCGTGAGCAAATTATTCTGCTGGTCATAGTCTTCCGCATTCCATTCGATTTCTTCGCCGGTGTCGGGGTCGAGGTAGTAAACCGTCATAGTCGCACCCTTGACACGGTTTCCAATGACAGCTTCGTAAACAATACCACTTGGGTCAATGCTGAACTTGATAAAGCCATTTTCAAGGTACTGCTTTATCAAAGAATCCAGCCCCTTTTCTGCGCCAATCAAAATCAGGTTTCCGAGAACAGGGAACGCAACGGCACAAATTGGTCCGCCTAATGGTGGGAACAATGCTGTTCCGACTGCAAGTCCGGCTTGTGCAAGAAGTTCATTTCCGCCACACGCCATAAATATTTGTGCTCCGCAAAGAGCAGTTGCACCAGCTCTCAGTCCCCATGCTGTGGAATCATTTGCAAGCCCTAACTGATACAAATTTGTTCCATATTTGAATGCACTTCCCCCGACTGCCAATACTGTGGTAGCATTCTTGAAGAAATTGCTTGCACTTTGAAGATTTGTTTTCAGCTTTCCAAGTTCTTGACTGCTCAAACTGGTAAGGGCTCTTTCAACAGCTTCCTTGTTTGTCCCTGTTCCAATGTTGTTTACCCATTTGGAAACAGTGTCAACAGCCGTTTTGGCAACGATAGAAGAACTCTTTGCTGTGGAGATGATAGAAGAAATCTTATTATTGACAGAAATATCACCAGTTTTGGGATTTTCAACAGTTTCAATCTGATGAACTACTTCACTGGGGAGCAAAGTAATCAAATCTTCTGGAACAGTCGGATTTGCGGGGTCTTTCTGGATTTCAGTTATCAAACGAAGTACTTCACGAACGGAATCAGCGTTTCCTCCGCCTTCGCCCCCGTTACCGCTGTCTCCGCCTGTAACAACAATGTAAGTTGTGTGAATATTTCCGTCGTCATCCTGTACTTTTACAGGGGACTGTATCAGCATATCAGAATGTTTTTCAATAATTTCTTCTGCTGTTAAGAGCTGTCCGTCAATGAAAACTTCGTCATGAACACCAACATAGTTAATGGTGTCGAGGTCGTTTTCAGGATTGCTTCCATCCGAAATATGGGTATTTGCTACAAGGATATTTTCAGTCTGATAAAGCACTTCATTTGTTGAATTATCCACAAAATCCTGATTAACGACATTATTTTCCAGTTCCGAAATATTAGTAACGCCGTCTACAGCAGAACCATAAATTTCTGTCAAGGTATCCTTATCGGCGGAAATCATATCACCGGTTGTCATATCAATAACGGTTGGTGTTTTTTCCTTGATAGCAATATTCAATTCTCCAGCAACATATTTGTGATTGTTGGGGTCAAAATAACCATATGCTTCCCAGCACTTTTTGAGCGGATTCCAATGTGCTTCAAGGGTCTTCACGTCTGTTCCCTTGGTGCTTGTGACAATCACTCTTTCCGCATGGTCGGCATTATCCATCTGAATTTCAAATCCCACCGGATAAGCCGGATTGATAGAAATGACAGGCTTTGCGCTCTCTGTGAAAATGTTGGTAATGTCATATTCAGAATCCGTATGATTATTCAAGCTCATGAAGACTTTGGTCACAATGGGCTTTGTGGCAGAATAAACCACAGGGAAAGTATCAGTCTTATTTTCTCCGCATTCTGCATAAATCTGGTAAGATTCGCCATCTTCAATTGCAGGAAGCACCAGACTTGCAGTATATTTTCCGGTATACTTATTTGCGGTAACAGTTTCAACCAGACTGTCATTTGCATAAAGGGAAACTTCCTGACCCTTTTCCGCAACGCCGGAAACCTTTACTGTCGTACTGCCTGTATAAGCAGGGGTATTCAGGTAAATTGCAGGGGATTCAATCTGAAGTGAACCAATAGATTCCGTCCATGAAGCCTTATTGAAATTGAAAGAAAGTTCTGCTTCCACATCAAATGTCGCAATTTCAGTCGCTCTTGCAGAAAAACGGATTGTTCCGGACGGCTGATTCAAGGAAATGCTTGTCACATTTCCGTAGTCGGTGGATACTTCGGAAGTATCATTCAGTCCGGTGACACTGCCTGTGACAATTTCCATACCGGAAGGAAGGTTCAAATCGAGTTCGATATTGGTTGCTTTTTTCGCTACGCTGTCACTGAGCTTGTAATTGAGGGTGAAATTGATAATCCCGTCTGAACCAACGATGTTATTATTGGCAAAGAAATTGACATTTCTTCTGTCCAGCATGAAGAAACGGGTATCATACAGAGAATTACAGCCCCTAAAATCTGTCGTTGTGAATGTAAATTCGGGTACTTCAGAATTGATTTCTTCCAAGGCGGAACAATTATAGAATGTATAGCCCTTGAAAATTTCCACCTGATTGGAGAGATTGACCTTTTTCAGGGAACTACAGCCGTAAAATGCATAACTGCGGATTTCTCTCACACTGTCGGGAATGGTAATTTCTTCCAGATTTTTGAAATCACTGAAAGCGGATTCATCAATCAATTCCACTGTAGAGGGGAGTTCAATCGAAACAAGGCGGTTTTCGAGTCCGGTAATGATGCCATTTTTCATGGTTTTCAGTCCGTCCGTGATAACCAGTGTGATGGGTTCGCCGTCACCAATGGAGAAACCATATTTCACAAAGTCCATACCAGCCACATTTCCGGCAAGGGTGATTTTCGTCAGACCGGAACAGTCATCAAATGAATTTGAATAATACTGCAATAAGCTGTCTGGCAGATTGATTTCCCTGAGAGAGGTGCATTTCTGGAATGCATATTCCTTGATATATTCCAGCTTAGAGGGGAGGAGAACCTCTGCGAGAGAATGACAATCATAAAATGCATAGTCCTCAATGGCTGTGACACTTTCAGGAATGACAATATTTTCCAGTTTGTTGCAGTATGCAAAGCAACGGTCGTGAATGGTCGTAACGCCCTCCGGAATTTCAACCGACTGCAATTGATAGCAATAACGGAATGCCTTTGAACCGATTTCGGTTACACTTTCCGGAATGGTGATATTTTTCAGGATTTCACAGCCTTCGAATGCATTGTCGCCGATGGTTTTCAAGGTAGAGGGAAGTTCAATTTCTCCAATGCATTCTTTCGGGAAAAGTTCCATCATGTCAGCAGTGACAGTTTTTGAACCTTCTGCAATGGTGATTTTGAGCTGTTTGTCCCCAACTGTATATTTGCCAATAATGGCATAATTACTGTCAGAGGATAACGCATCTGAAACGGTGATATGTGTCAGATTTTCACAGTCATTGACAATATTAGAGCCAATTGTTGTGACACTTGCCGGAATGGTCAGTTCAGAAATGGCAGTTCTTCCGAAAGCCTCCGCACCGATGGAAGTTTGATTTTCAGAGAGTTTCACGCTTTCCAATGCGGTACAATCACAGCATACATAATTCCCCACGAAAGTGACCGTATCCGGAATCGAAAGAGAAGTCAATGCAGAATCCTGATAAAATGCACTCTGTCCAATGCTTTCCAGTCCGTCATGAAGTGTGACCTTTGCCAAATCTCCGCATTCCCTGAATGCACTCTTTCCGATTTCCTTAACGGAAGCCGGAACTTCAACAGCTTTCAATGCGGAACGATGAAACGCATAATCTCCGATACTCTCTACAGTATCCGGAATGATGACAGCGGTCAGAGCCGAACAATCTTTGAATGCATTCTGCTCAATCTTTTCCAGTTTTTCAGGCAGGGTGATTTCATCCAGTACAGAGAAGGATTCAAAAGCACTGTCTCCAATGGTTGTGACACTTTCCGGAATTTCAATTGCTGAAAGTGATTCGCTCATTCCGTTTGTCATGATATTGGTCACACTCTTTGCGCCGTCCGCAACAATGAGCTTGAAAGTGGCGGATTCTGTATCAATTTTAGAGAATGCTGAATTATCCACAGAAATCAGATTGTCAGAAAGGGTAACTGTCTCAATCGGATTGTCTGCAAATGCATAACTTCCAATTTTTTTTGTTGATGCAGGAATCACGATATTTGTCAGATTATCGCCGTCAAAAGCAGACTCTCCAATGGAAACAAGGTTTTCCGGAAGCTTTACACTTGCCAGTCTGGTGCAGTTGCGGAAGGTATTATTTTTGATTTCGGTGACACCGTCCGGAATTTCGACTGATTTCAGGAAAGTACAGCCGGAAAAGGCAGACGCTCCAATGATTGTGACACTGTCCGGAATGGTAATAGATGCCAGCCCTGTTTGACCTTTCAAAGCTCCTTCTGCGATAGCAGTTGTACCGTCTTCAATGACAATCTTGGTATTGTCGAGCATATCGCCTTTGTAGCCGTAGAATATTTTTCCGACATAGACAGGACCTTCTTCAATGTCCGTGTCCGGTTGCCATGCGCAGAAATCGAAACTATCTTCGACAATGGATGTCACAGAATCCGGAATGACAACATTTGTCAGCTTGCTACACCCGTAAAATACCTGAGAATCAATCGTTGTGACACCATCCGGAATGATAACTTCCTTTAAGCCGGTGCAATTCTTGAATGCAGAATCATTGATAATTCTCAATGTAGAAGGGAGCTGAACATTGACAATATTTTTCATTTCGGCGAATGCTTCCACACCAATCAGCCTTGTGCCTTCTTTGATGATAACATCTGCATTCTGCGGAACAGTTCCTTTGTAGGTGATAGCCATGTCATCCATATAAACAACGCCGTTCGCCTGTGCATCCATCCATGCAGTTTCAGCAAAGGCATCTCCGCCCATGAGGGTAATTCCTTCACTGTCGAGGTTGATATTTTCCAGAGCAGTACAGCCCTTGAAAGCCTCTCTTCTGATAATGCTGACATTTTTAACAGTTAAATCTGTGAGAGTTGTGCATTGATAGAATGCATGATAAGGCAGTTTGTTTGCCTGTGTGACTGTAACAGAAGTCAGGGCAGGAGGGTAGCTGTAACACAAAGTTTTCAGTGTAAAATCAGGGCTGTAGCTTCTTGTAATGGAATCAACGGATTCTACGCTTGAACCAATGAAAGGCAATGTCAATGTTGTTAAGGATGTGCACGAACGCAACAAGCCTGTCCCTATTTCCTGAACGCTGTCCGGAATGGTTAATTCTGTCAAAGAGGAACAGCCTTGCAGTGCATAATTGCCTAATTTTTGCAGTCCGTCCGGCAGTGTGATTGCAGTCAGACCGGAACAGCCATAAAATGCTTGTTCTCCGATTTCCGTTACCGATGCCGGAATAATCATTTCTGTCAGTCCCGAACAGCCATAAAAAGCCGTGTTGCTGATGGATGTTACCGTCTTAGGAATGGTAAAACTTGTTACAGCACTGCACCCCTTGAAAGCACTTTCCCCGATGCTGGTAATGGTATTCGGGAGGATGATGTTTTCAATGGTGCTCATTTCCTCGAAAGCAGTTGCAGGAATTTTTGAACCGCCTGTGATTTCAATGGTTTTGAGGGTTTCAGGCAAGCTGTAAAAAATATTTTTGATGGTGCTGTCATTATTGGTCTCTTCATCTTCTGCGTTTTGCAAATTCAGACCAGCAAAGGGAAGTGTGACCTTTGTCAATGCAGAACAGCCGTTCAGCATACTAGAGCCGATTTTGACAACGTTTTTCGGAACGGTAAATTCTGTCAGTCCGGTGCAGTTCTGGAATGCATAACCCCCGATATTCTCCAGACTTTCAGGCAACGTGATTTGGGTCAGATTAGCACAGCCCTTGAAAGCATATGAACCAATTTCTGTAATGGTATCGGGGAGAATGATTTCTTTCAGATTCTTGCAGTTTGAATAAGCATTATCCGGAATTTTCCATCCGCCCAATATGGTAACTTTCTCGATATTGGCATAAGAATTATACAGCCAATTCATGGAATTGCCTTCTTCATCCGAAGAAAAGGGCAGTTGTACATTTGTTAATCCGGTGCAGTTTTCAAAGGCATATTTTCCGAGCGTTTCCACACTTGCCGGAACAAGCATTTCCGTCAGACCGGAACAGCCAGAAAATGCATATTCTCCAATTGATTCCAAGGTCTCCGGAAATGATACCTCTGTCAATGCAGTACACTTTTCAAAAGCATAATCGCCAATACTTTTCAGACTGACAGGCATATTGACGGAAGTCATCAGGTTGCGCCCTTGAAATGCGTTTGCACCAATGGAAGTAATAGAATCAGCAAGAACAACTTTTTCCAGATTTTTGATATACCAGAACCCATTTTCAACAATGATTGTTCCTCCTGTGATTTCCACGGTGGTCAATGTAGCAGGGACGTAATTCGTCCACATATCGCTTTCACCGAAAATGCGGTAAATCGGCAGGGCGTTTTCTGTATCGTCTGTTCCGGCGAAAGGCAATATCAAACGGGTCAGCGCAGAACAGCCACTAAAAACAGCGGTATTGATGGAAGAAATTCCGTTCATGACCTGAATGGTTTCTACTTCCTTGATGTAGTTTTTGAATTCGTCGCTCCGATAGGTCATGCTCATGACTTTTCCTGTACCGCTGATAACCAATATATGGGAATCAAGGTCATATGTCCATTGTGCATCTTCACCGCAGGAATCTGTCACGGTATTTTCACCAAGCAATTTCGAAAGGTCGGTCATGCCCTCCGGAATGGTCTGAGCCGGTGCAGTGGGTTCAGGCTCTTCTGTTGCTTCTTCGGTTTCGGGAGCTGTTTCAGCCTCTTCAGTTTCGGCGGAATCTTCTGCTTCCATCAAAACGTCCCACACGGGAGAACCAGAAACGATTGTTTCAAAATCCGGTTCTGTTTCCGGCTGATTGTCGTTTTCACCATCATCCAGAATGTCAAGTGCATTTGCAGGAAGGGCGGAAAATACCGAATTTCCCAGCATCAGCACAGACATTACCATAGACAGAATACGTTTATAATTCATCATATCACATCCCTGAAAAAATTATGATTCATGCTTTTCACATATTTTTCACAAATCACACTCAAAATTATAACACGCTTTTTGAATATTGTCAACCAAAAACGAAACAAAAGTATTCAGGAATATCAGTATTGATTTTGTGGGATATGACAAATCAAAAACCGCACATCCTTTAAGGATGTGCGGTATCTGGGTAATGGATTACATCAGAGAACGATACAATTCCGCCAGTTCCTCTACAGAAGTTTCCTTTGGGTTTCCGGGTCTGCAAGCATCATCATAGGCAGACTGCGCAAGGAAAGGAATGTCTTCAGGCTTGACAATTTCTTTCAGGTCTTTCGGAATTCCCACATCTTCGGAAAGCTGACGAACAGCATCAATGGCGGCTTTGCGGTATTCCTCAACGGTCATATTTTCCGTATTCTTGACACCCATTGCAGCAGCAATATATTTGTATTTGTCACCGGTTGCCTCTGCATTGTAAGCCATGACGGTAGGTAAAATAATCGCATTGGCAACACCATGAGGTGTGTCATACAGTGCGCCGAGGGGATGCGCCATAGAATGCACAATGCCCAAGCCAACATTGGAAAAGCCCATTCCGGCAATATACTGACCAAGTGCCATTCCTTCACGTCCTTCCGGCTCGTTTCTGACAGCACTCCGCAAGGACTTTGCAATAATTTCAATGGCTTTCAGATGAAACATATCCGTCATTTCCCAAGCAGCCTTTGTGGTGAAACCCTCAATTGCATGAGTGAGCGCATCCATACCAGTGGCGGCGGTTAAGCTCTTCGGCATGGTGCTCATCATTTCGGGGTCGATAAATGCCACAACGGGAATGTCATGCACATCTACACAAACCATTTTGCGGTTTTTCTCTTCGTCAGTGATAACATAATTGATGGTGACTTCTGCGGCTGTTCCTGCCGTGGTGGGGACTGCCAGAATCGGAATACTGGGCTTTTTGGTTGGTGCAACGCCTTCCAGACTGCGGACATCTGCAAATTCCGGATTCGCTACAATAATGCCGATTGCCTTCGCCGTGTCCATGGATGAACCGCCACCAACTGCAATAATGTAATCTGCGCCCGATGCCTTGTAAGCTGCAACACCGCTCTGTACGTTTTCAATCGTGGGATTCGGCTTGATTTCAGAATAAATTTCATAGGGCATGTCATTTTTTTCCAGCAGGGCAGTGACTTTCGAGGTGACACCATACTTCAATAAATCAGGGTCAGAACAAAGAAACGCTTTCTTAAAGCCACGACCGCTGATTTCCCCGACAATCTCCTTAACAGCTCCTGCACCATGATAGGAAATGCCATTTAATACAATTCTCTGTGCCATATTTCAAATCCTCCATAAGATAATTTCATTCCGTTTACAGTTCGTTTTCGTCGCTGTGAACTATGTACAGTATACCATTTTAAGGATAATTTGTCAATAGCTTTTTACCAATTTTCACAAAAACAGACAAAAAATATCAGACACCGGAGAACTCCGGCATCTGATACAATTTCTAATGGAAAGGGTCATTGTCCTTGTCGTTCCACCAATGTTTTTTCCAGCTCTTGCCATGATTCTGACCTTTTCGGGATTTTGTGCCGATTCTTCGGAAAAACAGTCTTGCACTGCCTGTCAAATCCCCCCAGAAAAACAACAGGAAATTCAGGAATGACACCAATACAGCGATTCTCTCCGACCATCCCGAAAATATCATGGAGACTATCATCAGTATGACATCCAGCCACGCTAAAAATTTCATCTTGACAGGAATGATGAAAAATAACAGTACTTCAAAGTTCGGGTACAGCATTGCAAATGCCAAGAATAACGACATATTCAAATAGGAGTTCGTTGCATATCCGGTAATCAGTCCGGCAATAATTGTGCCTATCATTCCAGTCAGATAATACACATTAAAGCGGAAACTGCCCCACTGCTGTTCTAATGCCGAACCAATCAGCCAGTAAAAATATAACGCAAAAATAATGAATATCGGGGAAGAGTCCGGCGGGTCAAATACAAATGTCAGGATTCGCCATACCTGCCCTTGTAAAATCAATCCTTTGTCAAAGTAAATCAGGGAACTGAGGTTGAATGTATATTCCGGATTTGTGAAAAAGTTAATCAGGTATACCAACGCCATCCCAAACACAATGATTGTCATTAGGTTGGGAATCGCAAATTTCCCGAATTTTCGTTCTAATTTGTTCAATAGCTTTCGCAACGTCTGAACAGCTCCTTTCATGTGTGATATTTACAGTATACCCCAAAAGATGGATTTTGTCAAGTCGAAACAAAAATTCTGTTTTCGTCATATTGCACAATTATTTTACAAAAATTCCGGCAAGAAATTAGCTTTTCTTTTATTGTATTTTTATGATTTTTCCTGTATAATAATAAGTGAGGCGATTTTTTTGGAAAATGGAGAGATACAAATGAAAAAACATCATGCAATTAAAAAGTTAATCACCATCTTATTGACAGGAACATTGACAGCATTTTTCTGTACTGCCATTCCGGTATGTGCTGACTCTGCTCCACCAGATGCCATTGGTTCTGTGACAATCGACAGTACTACTACTTTCTATTATGACACGAAAACTTCCGGCGGTATGAATGCCATGTGGAATGATGCTGTCAAGGCGGAAACCCCTGCCACTGTCAAACTTTACTCGGACTGGACTTCCAAAACCGGAACAAGGCTTATTTCTGACGGAGAGGGTACTATTTTTGATGGGGTCATTCTCGTGCCCAATGGTCATGAAATTACTATTGACCTGAATGGGCACAAAATCGACCGTACTCTTGTAACCGGAATTTCCAACGGGGAAGTGTTATATATCCAGACAGGCGGAACTCTCAACCTGACGGATACAAATGCATCATCCGGACATTCCGGAAGCATTACAGGCGGTAATAATCTCGACGGTGCAGGCGGTATTCAGATTGAAGACGGCGGAACACTCAACATGTGGGGCGGAAATATCAGCGGAAATGTCTCCATGAGCAGTGGGGGCGGTGTCCTCATGAGCGGTGCATCCAGTAAACTGTATATGACAGGCGGAACAATTTCCGGAAATACTGCTAATCAAAACGGCGGTGGTATTGCAGTCGTTGATGGAACAATCAACATTGTGAAGGGCGAAATTACAGAAAATACAGCGTCCGGAAGTGGTGGCGGAATTTATATTCAGGGCGGTCTGACTGAAATCACTGCCGGAAAAATAGAAAGAAATGCTGCTGCCAGCGGTGGCGGTATCTGCACCAATACCAATGCGGTTCTCTCGTTCAAGGGGGAAGCATCCGTTCAGGAAAATACAGCCGGTTCAGATGTCAACACCGGCGCAGGAGCTGGAATTCTTGCCATGTCAACGGAATCTGTATTGCTTTCGGGAACACCTGACATTATCCGGAATTCACTTGTGAACGGTTCAACAAGCAATCTGACTTTCTGGATTGACAAAAATCTTGTCTATGCGGAAAGCCGTGTCCAGAATAACGGCGTGGACAATACCGCCAAAATCGGAATCAATTTTTCCGGCGGAAAAGCTCGTTCTCTGGTGTTTGCGCCTGCATGGGACGGGCCAGACTGTTTCATCAGTGACGGCGACGACTACGCATTGAAGAAAAAAGACGGAAATCTTGTTTTAGAGAGGGCATTTCATCTGCCTGTGAATGCCATGGTTGTGTGGATTATCTGCGGAGTGGTGGTCATTATTGCCGTGATTGCCATTGTTTCCATTCTTTCCGCTGAGAAAAAGAAGAAGAAAAAGAAAAAGTCCGGCAAAGGCAAGTCCGGCAAATCCAACGGCAAGAAGAAAAAGAAGCCTTCCAGCAATAAACCTAAGAAATCAGGCGAATAAACAAAATCCGCAGAGAGTCCGACTCCCTGCGGATTTTGTTTAATCGGGTACAAATTCGTATTTTTCTCCAATGCGCTCAATCTGATTGATGTGAGAATAAGAATCCATGACAATGGCATCTTGCAAAATTTTGCCCTGAAAGAATACCTTTCCAAATTCGCCGTCTGTCTCGAATGTAATCAAAGACCCATGGAGCTGATATTTCCCCTGATTTTGGTTTCTCTCTTTGGTGCACCATCTTTTTGCAACAGGGGGAACAGTTTCTCCGGATTCTCCGAACCCACAGCCAAATGATGCACGAATCACAGTTCCATCTGGATAGAATCGGAATAAATCATTGCAGTCATTCGGTTTCCAGAAACGATATACCCCATCAAAACGCAAATGGTCAATGGTATCAGGTCTGAAAGAAAATTCCCATGTTCCGGAGGGAAGGAAAGGTTCATTCGGAATTTTGCGGTAATAATTCAGAATCAGCTTGTTTTCTTCAATTTTCCCCCAATAGGAAATTGTACCATATGGAAATTTCAATACAAAGCTGATTGTTTTTTGTTTGATGCGGTATGTTCCGGAACATTGATAATTTTGCATTGGCTCACGGTTGGCATTTTCCACATCCGGAAAAGGGATTTCGTTGTCATCATC
>DGHF01000125.1 GCA_002392545.1 Ruminococcus sp. UBA3855 | reverse complement strand
ACTGACCCTGAATATGCAGAAAAATCCCTCAAAGCCGCAAAGGCTCTTTATAAATTCGCTCGTGAAACCCACTCCGAAGAAGGACAAACTAATTCTGACGGAAAAACAGCCGGACAAACTGATGAAGATGCTGAAAAAGGTTACTCCGAAGATGACCCTGATGCAGCAAATGCAGGTGTTGAAAACTCCAGCATGGTTGTTACTTCTTTAGGCTATGACGGCGGATTCTATACCTCCAGTTACGACTATGATGAATTGGCTTGGGCTGCGGTATGGCTGTATGAGTGTACGGATGACTGGGATTATATCGACCATATTATTCACGTCAATGAAAATGTCACAGGCGATATGGGCGCACATCCTTACACTGGATACATCAAGAGAATTATCAAAGATACTGGTAACTGCTGGCAGAATATCTGGGTTCACTGCTGGGATACCGTATGGGGCGGAGTGTTTGCGAAACTCGCACCCATTACCAATTGTTCCAGAGACTGGTATATTTTCCGCTGGAATCTGGAATTCTGGTCAGGCATGACCCCTGAAGATGCAGAAAAAGCAACCGGACTTCCTGCCGCTGTCACCGGTCATAAAAATTTCGGTATGGATGATGAAGTTTGGAATACTACCATCACCGCAAAGGAAATCGCTGACCTTCCCGAACAAGACGGCGCATGGCTCAAAAAGACCCCTGCTGGATTTGCCATGCTCAATGATTACGGCTCGGCACGTTACGACACCGCCGCACAGCTGGAAGCTATGGTTTATGCCAAGGAAACCGGAGACATGACTTTTGTCGAATGGTCTAAAGGTCAGATGAGTTACATCATGGGAAATAATCCGATGGGACGTTCTTATATTGTCGGCTATGACCTCGAAAACGGCGCATCTCATCCGCATCACAGAGCGGCTCACGGCTCTACCACACTCAGCATGGATGACCCCGAAGACCAGACCCATGTATTATGGGGCGCATTGGTCGGCGGTCCTGATGCCATCGACTGGCACAGAGACCTCACAAAGGATTATATTTATAATGAAGTCGCTGTAGACTATAACGCCGGATTTGTCGGAGCTTGTGCAGGTCTGTATTATTACTATGGCAAGGATGCCGGAGACAAGCCCGAAGCTAATTTCCCGCCCTCTGAAGAAAGCATGAAAGGCGAAATCAAAGAATTCACCCTGAAAGCCGCTGTCGGTCAGGAAGACAACATGGCAACCCAGATTCTGATTGAAATTGAGAATCATGCTTCCTTACCTCCAAGATACCTTGATGGTACGGATGTACGCTATTATTTCAATATCGGCGAACTCCTCAAAAACGGTCAGACAGTCGATAATATCGAAGTCCGCATGGATTACGATTCTATCAAGTCCAATACCAACGGAGAATATCAAGTCTCATGGGATATTGTGCAATATAATGATGCTGGCGACTGCTATATAGAAATTCATTTCCCTGATTACAAATTCTATGGAAAAGAACAATTCCAGTTTGCATTGATGGACACCACTCAGAATGCTGAATATACTTTCGTATGGGATTCTTCCAACGATTACAGCCGAAATACCATTCGCACTGCTGATGAAATGGGCAAGCAGTTGAATGAAGCTCCTGAATTTACTGACGGCATTACCATGTATACAGAGGGTGTGCGTGTATGGGGGACTCCTCCCGAAGATGCCCCCGAACCGGAATATGTCAGCGACGAGCCGACCAGTTCGATTTGCGGTGACGTAGATTGTGACGGTGATGTTGATATTGTTGACGTGCTCACACTCACACAGTATCTGACAGGTATGGGCGACATTCTGCCGGACGGCAAAACCAATGCAGATGTTAATCATGACAATGCTGTCAAAGATGATGACGCTATGAACATTCTGAAATCTCTGGTCAAGCTGGTGACACTTCCTGTTAAATCCTGATTTTTGATTGACGAAAAGGACTCTCGGAAACGGGAGTCCTCTTTTGATATTCATCAAGTAAAAACGAAAAGTAACCCCTTCTGCATTTCTGCAAAAGGGGATATTTTTTATAATCAACCGCCTTGCCGTCACATAGCACATAAAACCTAGCGTCTCCGCAAGGTGGGTACCCGCCTGAAAGTCTCTCGCTCCCAACGTCCGAATCCGTCCGCACGCAGACGGAAACGGGAGGTCTGCAATCCTCAGTCAGAGCATCAAGTTCCCGTAATAAAGTTGTAGGATTATAAAAACTACATTTACCCGAACAAGGCAGTCAATAGGTGTGAGCAATTATTCCTCTTCTTCGCCGTCCTCAGATGCAAGGTCAAGGAAAATTTTACCAATTCTGTCATATTCCTCATCATTGTCAATGGTAGCAAGGTATTCTTCTCCGTTTTCCTTGCCAACTTTCAGAATGACCAGCTCTGTATCTTCTTCAATACTTGCTTCATGGGGAATCAGACCATAATAAACATTGCCGTCCTCTTCTATGATGTCCCAGAGCTCGAACTCATGTTCAACGCCTTCTTCATCTGTCAAGACAAAGGTCTCTGGTGCATCATACTCCATATCATTCATGTGTCTGCCTCCCATCTGCCGTATGGCTGTTTTCTGGTATGGTCTTATTATACTACACTTTTTTGAAAAAATCAAGGGGTAATTCAATTTTTCTTGATAAAAATTCTGGAATTTGTGCAAAATAACGAAAATCGTGTTTGATTTTTAGTCACTTCACGAAAAATGTCGAGCATTCCGAAACAAAATTGCTCCTGAAAAGGGGTTGAAATCGATATTGGTATTGACGGAAGTATAAATCAGGTAGCTGTTTTTGTAAAATAATGGAATAAAGACATGGGTATTGATGGCGGTCTGTTCGGCTGTTCCATAGAGGTTGACCGAATCGGCGACTTTGTTCGCTGTGGAAAGGGTATCCAGAAGTGTGGAAAAATAATTGCTCTGGAACTCCAATAAATCGCTGTTGGAAGCAAATTCTTCCAGTGATGCATAACAGCTGTTTCTGTCGGGAGTAAAGCCCCATAATGCAATAGAATATTCCCCTTCTGAAAGTCTCCGCTGATATTCGTCTGGTGAAACGGTTTCTATCCCGATATAATAGCCGAAAATATTCTGCCACTCCTGACAGATTGCCAGTAATGCATCTGTGTCACGGATATTGCTGGATACCATAATCTGAACGCTGTTCATAGAATTCAATCCCAATTCCGCCGAAGCCCTGTCAAAAAGCTTGGAAGCCGTGACAGGGTCATAAGGCATCGCCAGCGGTTCATCTGCATACAATTCCCGATAAGACCGCCCCAACATCGTCACCGCCGGAGCAATCAGCCCACAAGCCGGCTCAATATCTTCACTGACAATCGGATTGAGTGCCGTCCGGTTGATACTGCAAGCCAGAGCCTGCCGGAGTTTGTCATTCTTTAACAAATTGTGTTTGGGATTAAAAATTAAACCGAGAGTAATATTTCTGCTCTCCTTGACTGTATATTTTGTAGAATTAAAATAATCTTTGGGGTAAATATCTGTTAATATTACATCAGAATTTCCGTTTGCAAAATTCTGTTCCGCCTCTGTCTTGCTGTGGGAAATATTGAATTGCAGACTGCTGGGAGAGACGGAATCCGCATCATAGTAGAGTTTATTCTTTTTCAGGGTGATGAAATTTCCGTTGCTGTACTGGTCATAATTCCATTTTGTGAGGTAGAATGCGCCGTTGCTTAAAATGGTCTTCTCGTCCAGCCCATAACGCCCTTTTGAAGAACGGAAAAACTGCTCATTGCATGGGACAGCATAACTTTGCGCCAGAATCTGGAAAAATTCAGGGTTGGGCTTTTCCAGCTCAAATTCAATCGTTTTGTCATTGAGTGCAAAAACGCCCAAAGACTGAGCATCTGCTTTCCCTGCAATGATTTTATCCGCATTTTTCAGGAAAGAAACTTTCTCACTGTAAGGCGAACGCATAGCAGGGTCAACCAGTCTCTGGAATGCAAAAACATAGTCTTCCGCCGTGACAGGCAATGGATTTTCGGAATCCATATCCACCCCATACCAGTAACAATTGTCTTTGAGGGTGAAACGGTATTGCAGACCGTCATCAGACACAATATAATCTTCTGCTTCTGCCAGAATAGCATTTCCTTCGGAATCAAGCCGAAAAAGCCCTTCCATCATATTGGTCATGACAGGAAAAGCATTGAAATTTTCCGTATACTGTGGGTCAAGACATGCCGGATTTCCTGAAAGTTCGCAGGTAAACAAATACCCTGTTCCGTCATCTTCCTGATGATAAGAACACCCCACATAAGCCAGCAAAACCGCCAATGTCAAAAATCCACTGAATATCTTTTGTAAATAATGTTTCATAGTATCTCCTTTATCTCTCTGAAAGATTTCTTTTGTCTACCCTTCTATTATACCATTCTTACAAGAGAATGGCAACTGTTTTTCAGGATAATTTTTATATCGGAAAATTTGTATCGATACTAATTTATCGATAAATTTTGATTTTTTAATTTTTTCGAAAAAAAGTATTGACAAATTATGAACATTGTGCTATACTAATTGTAATCACAAAGGGGGCGACAGGTATATTGTTTCGAAAACGTTTTCGTGAAAGTTTGCTTTGATTTTTACTGAGGGGGTATTTCTTATGAGAAAGAACAAACATGTCAAGGGTTTCACATTGGTAGAACTGATTGTGGTGATTGCAATTATTGGTGTATTGGCTTCCATTCTCCTGCCTAGTATGCTGGGATATATCACGAAGGCGAAACTTTCCGCTGCGAATGCTTCCGCAAAAACTTTGTTTAATGCTGCTATGGTTGCATGTCGTGAGGAAGATGTTGACAAGCCGATTCCTGCCGGCATTTATTCCAAATCTGCCAGTGGAGACATCCAGTTTAATGACAGACTATGCTACCATGTTTATTCTTATTTTCCGAAAATAAAAGATGCTGAATGGGCGGTTGAAATTGAAGAGGATGTTCCTGTTGCAGCTTGCTATCAGAAGGAGGCGGGAAGTGATTATGTAGGCACATTTCCTTGTGTCAACAGCAATACTGGAGTTCTCAGTTTTGAGGAGGCACTCAAAATCGCCAAAGGTGAAATTGATACCTGATTTTATTCGAATTCACTAAATTCAATGCCACTTTTTTGTGTAAAACATTAAAAATAAAAATTCCTGAAATAGGTTGACATTTCATGAAAATTGTGTTATACTTAAATTGTGAATAAATTCTGAACTTTTGCAATTGAAAGGTGGATTTGATGAAAATGTTGAATAAAAAACAGCGTGTCAAGGGCTTCACCTTGACGGAAATGATTGTTGTCATTGCAATTATCACTGTTTTGACAGCGATTCTTACACCGACTATGACAACTTATTTCTGGAAGTCTCGTGTAAAAACAGCGAATTCCAATGCTAAAATGGTATACAATGCCGCACAGTCAGCAGTTCAGAGGTATGTTTCTATTGACAGAACCGCTGGTGAGAAGAGTCTTTTCTATGACAAGTCAGAAATTATTATCTCTTATTCCGGAGAATCGGGTAGTTTTACTTATTCCGTTACAGATGGTGCAGGCGGTTCAGGAGATGAATGTGTTGAAAGAGTTGTCAATTATGTCAACAGAGTTGTTTCCAATGCCGAACAGCAGGACTGGTGCATTTATGTTGACAAGTACATTGTAAAGGCTTGTGTTTTAGCGGATAATGCTGGAACTGACAATGTTGGATACTATTCTGTCGGAACAATCGGTGTTGAAAAAGTCAACAAGATAGATGGTGTGGGCTACGGTTCTAATTATGCGAATGCTCATGAAGCACTTCTGAAAGCTAAGGCTGCTAGCTATTGATATGATGATAATTGAATCAAAAGCCGGTATTTTTGCCGGCTTTTTGTTTTTTGCTGTATAATTCCGGAAAAAAGGCTCATCCTGAAAACAGGAAGTGTTTTCCGGAAAGGAGCAATCTTATGATTAAAGGTGTCAACAGAAAAGTCATTGAAGTCAACCGCCCTGACAGTGCCTATTTCGAAAGGGCTGTCCTCTATGTCAGACCGGAAGTGAATGATGTTCCGGAAAAAGCCGCCCAAAGAGAAACGGCAGAATTATTCGGTGAATCCGCCCCCAAACAAAAAAAGCATACTGATTGGTTTCTGTTTTTCCTTGGAATGGCAGTTTCCGCAGGAATTTTCTGGATATTTTTCAGCATAAAGCAGTAAAACGCTGAATTTTTGCGTGAAATTATGTGGATTTCACCATTCCGGTGAAATTTTTTTGCCAATGTATCAAAAAAGGGCTTGTAATTTTTCTGTAACCATGTTATAATGTATGATATAGCGTAAAATTGTAAAAAGTAACAAAACAAATACAAAGTGAGTGTGAATCAAGTTGAGAAAAGAAAAATCGTATGAAGATGACAGCAGTATCATCATTGGAAGAAACCCCGTCAGGGAGGCACTGAAAAGCGGTCATGCCATCGATACCCTTTATATCAGTTCCGCATCTGGCGGATTAAGTGAAATTATTGCACTGGCGAAGGAGTCCGGTGCTGTTATCAAGAACGTGACCGAACAGAAACTTTCACAGATGGCAGAAGGCGGAGTGCATCAGGGTGTTGTTGCCGTGGGTGCATGTGCGCAGTATGCCACATTGGAAGACCTTCTCGACGTTTCAAAGAAAAAAGGTACAAAGCCCTTTTTGATTATCTGCGACGAAATCGAAGACCCCCACAATCTCGGCGCAATCATCCGGACGGCGGAAACAGCCGGAGCGGATGGGGTTATCATTCCGAAAAGGCGCAGTGCAGCCCTCTCCCCTGTCGTGAATAAAACCTCCGCAGGGGCTGCAAGCTGGCTTCCTGTCGCAAGGGTTGCCAATCTTGGGGCAACAATCGATAAGCTGAAAAAAGAAGGAATCTGGATTTATGGGACGGATATGGACGGAACACTTTATACAGAAACCAGTTTTGACGGTGCTGTCGCTCTGGTGATTGGTTCAGAGGGAAACGGCATGAGCCGGCTTGTCAGAGAAAAATGTGATTTCCTTGTCAGACTGCCCATGATGGGAAAAATTACCTCCCTCAATGCATCCGTGGCAGCCGGAATTTTCATGTATGAAGTACTACGGCAAAGAAGGTGAACCTTACATAAATGAATAAAGACGACCTGAATATTGATGATATTTTGAACGGAAATGATAAAAAAAACACTGATGAGCCTGCTCCTGAACCCCCCCCCGAAAAAAAGTACTCCCCCATGGAACAGGAAGAACAGCCCGCTCCCCCACGTACTTCCTCCCCTTATACCGCCTATTCTGATGATACCACCAAAATCCGCAGAATGAGCGACTCCACAAGAGCCAGAGAAATCGCTGAAAGCAACAAGAAAAGTAAAAAACGCAAGAGGGGAAAATCCCGTACACCACAACAGCCCCAGCAAGATTACACCTATGCCAGAGAACGCCCCGAAGGGGAATATCTTTATACACAGGTCAGCGGTGCAAAGAAAATTCAGAAACGCAAAAAGAAAAAGCATGAACCTGCTTTGACTGCTGCCGGAACAGAAACCCTGAGACTTGACATCAAAGATATTGTCACCATGACACGCCCTCTGGATGCGGTTCAGCCTGTTGACGTTGAACCAGCTCCCAGAGCCGAAAAAACTAGCCTGAATCTTGGTCAGAACAGCAAGGAATCCAGCATTCTGGATGTCAAAATCAAACGCACAAAGGAAGAAGCCGAAGCAGAAAACAAACGCCGTCAGGAAATCATGGATTTGAGTAATTTTTCTGAAATCCGTGCTGATATTGACGAGCTGAGAAGTGCCATTTCTTTCCGTATGTTTTCACTGGCAATCGTGCTGTTTCTGAGCTTGCTGTTAATGATTCCTTTTGCATGGGTGGAAATGATGAATCCCGTTGTGAAAGCCATCACAGAATTATTGTTAGGAGCTGCCGCATGTGTGGTATGTACTCCAGTTGTAAAAAACGGAATTTTCCGTCTGTTGCAGTTGCAGGCAGACACGGACAGCCTCGCAGCCGTTTCCTTGACCGGAAGCCTGTTTATGATGGTAATTAACGTTTTCAGGGTGGCGATTACTGGAATTTCCGTGCCGTATTATCTGCCGTGCATTGTCTTGACACTGCTTATGCATACCATGGGAAAAATGCTCATCATCAGCCGTGAACAGATGAATTTGCACGTTGTTTCCAAACAGTATGACTGCTTTGGTATGAATATCATTGAAGACGAACAGAGAGCTGATAACCTTGCAAGAGGAATTCTGACAGATTTCCCCATCATGGCAACCATACACAAGGTCAATTCTCTTGTAAATTTCCGCCGTTACACCTATTCCGCAGATGTGGCTGACCGTTTCTGCCGGCTGGCTGCCCCGCTTGTGATAGTGCTTTCCTTTGCGACATCAGCCGCATTGACGGCACTCCGTGCGGAATCTTTCATCTATGGGCTGATGTTGTTCGTCATGTTTACGACTGTCAGCAGTTGTTCAGCCATTACATTTACGGCAAATCTGCCGTTATTCCGTGCAACAAGGAAAATGACAAGAAACAAAGCGTTGATGCTGGGTTATCAGAGTGTTGAAGATTTCTATGACACGAATTCCATTCTGACGGATGCTTCCGCCCTGTTCCCCCCGAATTCCATTAAAATCGCCGGAATTCGTATGTTCACCAGCTCCAAAATGGAAGAGCCTATCCGATGCGCTGCAAGTCTGGCTTGGTACGCAGGAAGCGCACTCAAAGGGGCACTTTGGGAAGTATTGCAGGGCGATGACCGGAAAACATACGCTGTTGAAAATTATGTCTATGAAGATTCCATCGGGCTTTCCGGCTGGATTCATAACCAGCGTATCTTGTTGGGAAATCGTGAACTGATGACTTCCCATAATATCGAGGGTCTCCCCTCTCTGGCAAGAGAGGCGGAATATATCGGAGTGAATCAGGAAGGAATTTATCTTTCTGTATCGGGCAATCTGGCAGCATTGTTTCTGATTGAAATTGTCCCCGACAAAGACATTACATTCTGGATGCAACAATGTGCTGACCATGATGTTTGTCTGATTCTCCGCAGTGTAGACCCTGTTATCACGCTTGACAGGCTTTCCAGATGGTTCGACGTTCCGAGGGAAATGCTGAAAATTATCCCTGCAAGAATGCATTCTGAATATTTTGCAGAAGTCAAATCGGTTGACAATATGAGTACATCCATGGCATGTGCAGGAAATTTTTCAGGTATGGCACAATTGATAATCGGCTCAAAATCCGTGCGCCGTTCGGCAGTTCTGGGAGTTTTTGTGCAAGCCGTTACCATTCTTTTAGGGATGGGGCTTGTTTTGATGCAGGCAGTATTGCAAGTAGGTTTAACACCAGCCAAAATGCTGTTACTGCAATGTCTTGCTTCTCTCATTACGTTGATAGCCGTCAGCATTCGCCGTATTGATTAAGGAGGATTACACATAGAATGAGTGATTTAGAAAACAGAAACGGTGGTTCTGACCTTCCCAGACCACGCAGAAAAACGGAAGTCCCTGTTCCTCCCTCTGTTACCGGATATCGTAATAACCCTATTCCGGTTCAGCGTCCATCCAATGAACCGCCTACCGCTGCTTTCCCTCGTGTCAGGGAACAGCATCAGGATTACGGCAGTGATACAGAAGAATATACCATTCCCAATTCTGCATATACTGATTATGAAGAACCGCCTATTTATCATGAGGATGATTACAACGAATTTTATGATGATACCCCTCAGACCAATTACCAGCAGAGACCCTCTCAGCAGTATCAGCAACGCCCCTCACAGCAATACCAACAGCGACCCCCTCAGCAGTCACAGCAAAGACCTCGGCAATCTCAGCAACAAAGACCCCGACACCCTCAGCAACATTCACAACGTCCCCAACAAAGACAGTCAGATGATTACATCCAGCAACAGCCTCGCCGTCAGAAACGTGAAGCCCCTCCCCCTCGCAGACGGAGAAGAATGGGCTGTCTTGGTCGGCTTATCCGCAGTATTATTGTTTTGGCGGTCATTATTTTTGCGATTTATTCCGCCATTTCGCTGGCACTGATTAACAAGCTTGAAAAAGTTCCGAGAGGGGAAAGGCTTGTCACCTCCGGCGCACTGCACAGCAGTCATACCAGAAGTGTGCTTTTAATTGGCACGGATTCCAGAGACCTGAATTCTGAACGTGGTCGTTCGGATTCGATGATACTCCTGACCATCAATTCCCGAACTGGTGAAGTTTATCTGACTTCTTTCATGCGTGATGCATGGGTTGAGATTCCGAATTATGGCGGAAACAAGCTCAATGCTGCGTATTCGTTCGGCGGTGCAGAATTATTGATGGATACCATCGAACAAAATTACAGTGTCCGGATTGATGATTATTTGTGCGTGACCTTTACAGGGTTCGCTAATATCATTGATGCCCTCGGTGGTGTCAAAATTGAAGTCACCCCCGAAGAAGCCGAAGAAATCAATAATATTCTGAAAAATGAAGTCAATGAACTGATGGGGGATGACCCTGTTTCTGACCTCCTCGAAAAAGGCGGAGAATTGATTCTCAACGGAAAACAGGCTCTTTCTTATGCAAGAATCCGTTATGTGGGAAATGCTGATTTTGAACGCACTTCCCGACAGCGTGAAGTCATTACCCAAATTATGCAAAATGCAAAAACAAAGGCTGTTTCTGCCATTCCGGAAATGGTTTCTTCTGCTATGCCTCATTTTTCAACCAATATGTCAACAACGGAATTATATCTCTTTTCACTGCGTGTTCCGCAGATGATGATATATGATTTCAGACAGCAACAGATTCCGGCTGACGGCACATGGACTCCGGTTACCATTGACGGTCAATCCGCATTGCAGGTTGATTTTGCCGGAAATATTGCCATTTTAAACGAAACTGTCTATGCTTCCGTGAAACCCTCAAAGGAGGAGTAATGCGACCTATTTTTCTGATACTTCCGGCTTGTCTGGTATTGCTGACGGGTTGCAGTCGTGCCGGAGAAATCCCGCAAATCAACACTGCTGAAATGTCAGTTTCTCCCGATTCTTCCGCAGAAAATGACGAATTACAGCCCGAAGAAATGGACATTGAAAATGTCCCCGATTCCGTCCCTGACGAAGAACCCACCACCCAAGAACGGGAAACCATTCCCCCTGTCATTACTGAACGGATTCAGAACGTCCAGAATGACGGCAATATTCATATTTTTGATGACGAACATCTTTTTTCAGAAGAAGTCACCCAAAAATATAATGATTATCTGGAATGGCTTTCCATTTCTCGCCAGATGGATACCGCTGTTGTCATTACGACACATCTCGACAATGTAACCCCTGAAGAATTTGCAAAGGGCTATTATCAGACGTTATACGGCAAGAATTCCAGCGGTTTTCTCGTGCTCATCAACAATGACACCGGAAAAGATTTTATTTACCGTCAAGGGGTCTGCGCTTCTGATATGCGTGACCCCACGGCTGAAATTTTCCGTGCAACTCCGGAACTGGTAGAGGGAAACTATGCATCCGCTCTGGAAATTTTGCTGACCATCGGCGAACAGATTCCGGAATATGTCTTTGACCGTGCAAACGCTATCAAGACCAATGAACGCACCGCCCTTGCTGAAAAGGCAAAGGAAACCGGACATAGTTATGATGTGATTATGATAAAACTCCCCGAACCTGAAAAAGGCGTTTCCGTTGAGGAACAGCTCAATTCCTTTGCAGAGGAAAAACGTCAGGAACTAAATGCAGAATTATTGCTGTTAATGGATGTTCGCTCTCAAAAATGCGTAATTTCGGGCACTCCGCCGGAAGGTCTGACATCAGAAGTTCAGAAAATGTGGAAACAGAAAAATATTTTTGATGCAGCTGTACTGTACTATGATAAATTAAAATCGTGAAAATTTCACAAAAATATTCCACCTGTGTGCAGTCCGCTGTATTGGTTTGTCACTGGACAAATCTCACAAAATATGCTATAATATATTGTGTGAAATGCTCAACAGCATTCGCACCTGAGGAGGACAATATGCAAAAAGACGTTCAGAAAATCCTGCAAAGTACCTCAAAGGTCATTGTGGGAAAAGATGAAACCATTCTACAGACTATCATTGCCATGTTGTGTGGTGGTCATGTTTTGTTAGAAGATGTTCCAGGGGTCGGGAAAACTCAGCTCGCAGCAGCATTATCACGCTCTGTCGGCGGTGAATTTCACAGAATTCAGCTGACCCCTGATATTATGCCGTCTGATATTACTGGTTATTCTGTTGTCAACCAGAAAGATGGCTCACTGGAATACCGTGCAGGCGCAGCAATCTGTAATTTTCTGCTGGCGGACGAAATTAACCGAGCAAGCCCGAAAGTACAGTCTGCCTTGCTGGAAATCATGGAAGAACACCAGATTTCACTTGACGGACAGACTCATGTACTGCCAAGTCCTTTCATGGTCATTGCCACCCAGAATCCTGTTGAAACATATGGTACTTATCATTTACCAGAAGCCCAGATGGACAGATTTTTCATGAAAATTTCCATGGGCTACCCCTCTTTACAGGAGGAAATGTCCATTCTTGACAGGAACGGCGAAGGCAACCCCATTTCCAATATTTCCGAAGCCGTCATTTCGACAGAGGAAATCACCCAACTGCAACAGCAGGTCAATGAAGTTCAGGTGGCTGAGAATGTGAAGAATTATATTATTTCCCTCGTTCATGCAACCCGTGAAAGCGATATGACCGCTTTAGGGGTCAGCCCTCGTGGTTCGATTGCCTGCTTTAAAGCTGTGAGAGCATCCGCATTTGTGAACGGTCGGAAATTCGTCACTCCAGATGATGTCAAGGCATTGGCTGTTCCGGTATTGGCTCATAGAATTCTGCTTTCTCCCAAAGGCAGAAACGCTCTCAGCAGTCCGGAAGCGTTGGTTCGTCAGCTTCTGGATACGCTCCCTGTTCCGGCATGATGAAACGGCAGTCAAAAACAGCCGTCTTTGTGGAACGGCTGAAAACGATTTTTGGTTTGCTGATGATGGCAGGAATGGCATATGTATTCACCCATTATCTTGATGCAGACATTGGAGTTGTGGTCTGTGCGTTTCTGATACTTGCCCCGTTGATTTCGGCAGTCCTCGCCAAACTGGCTTCTAATCAGATTCATGCAGAATTCAAAACCCCCGATTATCTCACCAAAGGACGGCATTTTCAGGCAGATGTTACTTTTTATTCAAAAAGCAAGCTCCCGATTCCGTTTGTCAGGTTGGAATTGAAACCGGATTTGAATTTTGTGCAAGACGATTCACGCACAGTACAAAGTGCAATGATTTTTGATGAGCCTGTCCATCTGGAAATTGGCATGACGGCAAAATATGCCGGATGTGGCTATATTTCAGTTGATACGCTTACAGTTTCCGATTATCTGGGATTATTCACATTTCCAGTCAGAAATATTCC
>DGHF01000018.1:3423-10875 GCA_002392545.1 Ruminococcus sp. UBA3855 | reverse complement strand
CTCCCCCGCCTATAGAGGCGGGGGAGGAATTGCTAACTTTTGTTGAAACTGTTATTTCCATTGGAATTCCTAACAGCGAATACTTCCCTATTTGTACCGTCAACAGTGATGAGGTGAAATGTAGCTGTTTCAGTGATTTCACTCACGGAAATGATAAGGTCTTGCTGAATATCGGGAGCATTCGCCTGTAGCGTTTCAGATGCATCTGACTGCGAACTGCTACAGCCGGAAATACTAACGAACATCATCATTACAATTATCACAGATACTATTTTTTCATCAGAATGAACCTCCTGTCACTTCATAGCCTTTGTCGGTAATGGCTTGTTTGATTTCGTCAAGATGGGATAATTCACCAGACAATTTGACAATAGCCGTACCTTTTGTATGGTCTGCGGTTGCTTCTTGGATTTCGGGGAAAGATTCCAGACATTTCTTGACGGTTGCTTCACAATGCGGACACATCATGCCAACAATCTGAAATGTATAGGTTTGGGACTTTTCAGGTAAATGAAAATCAAACTCTGTAATCTGATTTTTGATGGGCTTGTCATGTTTAGAGCTGTGAATTTTCACCAGATTCAGGCGGAGAGCATTTGTGACAACACAAAAACTGGATAAACTCATTGCCGCCGCCCCGAACATGGGGTTCAGCTCCCAACCAAATAATTTGATATATGCACCAGCCGCAAGGGGTATGCCAATCACATTATAAATGAATGCCCAGAATAAATTTTGCCGGATGTTCCGCATGGTCTGACAGCTCAAACGGATTGCAGAAACAGCATCTGTCAATTGACTTTTCATCAAGACCACATCAGCAGCATCAATGGCAATGTCCGTACCTGCGCCAATGGCAATGCCAATATCTGCACGAGTCAGAGCAGGCGCATCATTGATGCCGTCTCCAATCATTGCAACTTTACCTTGCTCCTGTAATGAGCGAATAACGCTTTCTTTTTCGTTCGGCAATACTCCAGCAATGACTAAATCAACCCCGACTTGTGAACCAATGGCATTGGCTGTGCGTTCGTTATCTCCGGTCAACATGACAGTTTTCAAGCCCATATTTTGGAATTGTCGGATAGCTTCGGGAGAATCCTCTTTGATAGTATCCGCCACGGCAATGACACCAAGCAATTGACTGTCATCAGAAAAGAATAATGGTGTTTTTCCCTCGTCAGCGATTTTTTGGGCGGTCTGTTGAATTTCGTCATTGATATGCACTTTTTCGCCAATCATGCCAATATTTCCGCCGTAATAAATGGTATCATTCAGCTTTGCAGAAAGCCCACTGCCTGTATAAGATTGAAAATCTGTCACTTCTGAAAGCGGAATATGCTGTTCCATTGCATAGTTGACAATCGCTCTGGCAAGGGGATGTTCACTTTTTTGTTCGAGAGAATAGGCTATTTGCACAAGTTGGGTTTCATTCATGCCAATGGGGATGATGTCAGTAACAGAGGGCTGACCTTTGGTAATTGTGCCTGTTTTGTCAAGCACAATAATCTGCATTTTTCCGGCTTCTTCAAGAGAAACCGCTGTCTTGAATAATATCCCATTTTTCGCCCCGACACCGCTCCCGACCATAATCGAAACAGGTGTTGCCAACCCCAACGCACATGGGCAACTAATGACAAGTACTGAAATTGCTCTTGCTAATGCATAACCTACCGTCTGCCCGACTGCCAGCCAAATGATGAGCGTCAACAATGCAATTCCAATCACAGCAGGAACAAAAATTCCTGATACCTTGTCAGCGAGTTTTGCAATGGGGGCTTTGGTAGCGGCAGCATCACTTACCATTCGGATGATTTGTGAAAGGGTGGTATCTTCGCCGACTTTCACAGCCTCACAACGGAGAAATCCAGATTGATTGATAGTACCAGCTGAAACACTGTCACCGATTGTCTTATCCGCCGGAACACTTTCACCGGTTAAAGCGGATTCATCCACGGCACTCTGTCCGTCAATGACAATACCGTCAACTGGAATGTGTTCCCCTGAACGAATCACAAAAATATCACCAATCTGCACTTGTTCAGCTGGAATGATTTCTTCTCTTCCGTCACGCTCCACAACTGCGTTTTTGGGGGAAAGTTCCATCAAGCCTTTGAGTGCATCTGTAGTTTTTCCTTTGGAACGTGCTTCCAACATTTTCCCGACAGTAATCAATGTCAATATCATGGATGAAGCTTCAAAATAAAAATTCATCATATCATTCATGACGGCTTCTTTGTCTCCTGCCACGACTGCGCCCGTCATATGGAACAGTACATAGACACTCCAAAGAAATGATATTCCCGAACCCATAGCAACGAGTGTGTCCATATTAGGGCTTTTATGCATCACTGACTTGAAACCGCTGATAAAAAATTTCTGGTTGATAACCATAATTCCCACCGTCAAAAGAAGCTGTACAAGTCCCATTGCTACATGATTTCCGTCAAAAAAAGCTGGTAATTTCCAGCCCCACATCATATGCCCCATTGTTAGATACATTAGGGGTAAAAGCAAAACAAGGGAAGCTATTAAGCGTTTCAATAAAATAGGTGTTTCCTTGTCAACAAGTTCGTCACAGTTTGCAGATGTTTTTTCCTGTCCTTTTTTTGATGCACCGTAACCAGCATTTTCAACAGCTTGAATGATGTCCGAACTTTTCGCTGTCCCCTCGACACCCATCGAATTTGTTAGCAAACTTACAGAGCAGGAAGTCACCCCCTCAACTGCGGAAACTGCTTTTTCCACTCTCGCACTGCAAGCCGCACAGCTCATACCAGTAACATGATATTGTTCCATGATATTCCCCCCTTAATTGACCGCACAGCAGGGCGAAGCTGCCTCTATTTTCTGTGAAAAGTCAATATTTTCTGTTTGAATCGTGGTTGCATTTACTGTAATTGTATCAACTGGTTCAGCATTTACTTGTTGAGTATCATTTCCATAAGAACTCAGCATGAAACAAAATCCCATTGCAGTCAGCAAAATTTTTTTTTCATCAATCATACATAATCCTTCCATAATGGCTCATTAAATTGCGATTTATTAACTTACATCATTATAGCATGTTTTCGATGTCCTGTCAATATACCACTAAGATTTTTTACTCGTCCAGTGAGCCGAAAAATCCCCCATCCGCTCATAGTTGATGTTAAAATAACGACCTGTTTCGCCTTAGTCTAAAGTAAGCGTAAAATAAAATGCGTCCCAGATAGCAAAAAATCTCGCCGAATCATACGGCGAGAGATTAGGATTCATTCCAGGGCAGAAGAATAGTTCCGGGAGGATGAGAAAACAAGTCAATCAGATATTTTTCGGCATCCAGTCCGTTTGCCTGAGCAGTCGAGAGAATAGAATACCATATAGCACTGGATTTTGCTCCGTTGGCAGTATTGCTGAACAGCCAGTTCCTGCGACCGACTTGATGGCATTCTCAGCACGGTTATTATCAATGGGGATATTGCCGTCCTCTAAAAATGTACAAAGATACTTCTTTTCATTCAAAGCATAGTTGGCGGCTTTGGCGAGTTTCCTTTTTCCACTGATGCACTGTTCTTCCAGCCATGCGAAGAAAGCATCCAGCAGAGGTTTTACCTTCACAAGACGCTGTTCATATCGTTCTTCCGGAGTCAGTTCCGCCAGCAGACCTTCTTCGTGGTAAATTCTGTTACAGAATTCTACTGCTTTTGCTGCGACAGAGGTATCATATGCAGATTTGTCCTTTGGCAAGGCTTCCACGAAATATCGTCTGGTATGCGTCCAGCAGCCGCACCGTTTTGCACCAGTAACAGCATTGTAGGCATCATAGCCGTCACATATCAGATACCCGTGAAAGTCTTTCAGAAAAGCTGCCGGATGTTCTCCGCCTTTGGTCGGCTGATACTCGAAAATGATAATACTGTGGTCATTCATTTTACCGTTTGCATATACCCACATTCTTGACACTGTAGTTGGTTTTCTGCCTTCTTCATGCAGCACCTGAACAGTCGTTTCGTCGCCATGAATGATGTTCAGGACAAGCAGCCTTTTGTACATTTTCTGTACAATCGGAAGCCCCCACTGCTGTGCAGCAATTCCCACCTAGTTGGACAGGGTTGCTTTGAGCAGCGGAATACCTTTTGAGATAAAATCTTTTTCCCGCCGGTGTAGCGGAATTCCTTTCACATATTTTTCGTATACAACTTTCAGTGAAATTTTGTATGAATTGGGAGAAGGCAAAATAATGGAATCATAATCAAAAAGCATCCTGCTCATGGGTAAAATACACCCATCAATCAATTCCGTCACTTCCATGCCGTTTTGATGGGTCAAATGTTCGGGTTTCTCATACTCCACATAATAATCCGAAAATTCGCTGTCGTTTCCAATGGGACATTGAAACGCAGGATGTCCGCCAAGATAAAAATAAATTGGTTTGCTATCAATATTTTCCACGATATGTTTTACTTCTACCCCATCCGCCAAAAGCTGGTATGCGATTTCTAAACGGAATTGAAACGGATATTGTGCCAGCGTTTCCGCATTCGCAGTCAGCTCAAATGCAATTTCATTTTCACTTTGGCGCAGAAAAGAAAACTCCATATCCCGTGCAAAACCGTGATTTGCTTTCATCTGGTATTCCTTGCCGTCCACCAAATATTTCCTCTCTGATGGTGCGCAGATGAACGGAAACAAAATCGGCGCATAGCGTTTCCATGCATCGCCACACTGCCACAAATATTCGATTCCGTCAAAGAAAATTGAGTGCAATTCCGCCCCGAATGTATCGGCACTGATTTTCATTTTTTCGTTCTTGATTTCATAAAGCATATTCATTCTCCTTTTACAACACAGTAATGATTGTTCCGTTTTTCTTCGCTTGCTGATACAATTTTTCAGCATTTTCCTCATATGCTACGCCAATATGTCCGCTTGTATGAATCTTTCTCAGACAGTGATGCGCCGTGCAGTCTTGCTTTCCTTGCCTGATACTCCGCATTTTTTGCCGGATTTCCAAACCGTTTTATTTTTCTTTGCCATATGTTAACCCTCACTTTTCATTGATTTTCCTCATTTTCTGACCAATTCAGCACTTCTTCCAGTAAATAGCGTGCGTCGTCTTCTGCGCCGTATCCGACCCAGCCCAAATTATCAACAACCTTTTCCAGCCGTGAATAATATCGCTGAAACAATTCTGGCTGGTTCAATTTGTTCAATGCCTTGACAACCGTTTCGAACATATGCACAACGCTATTATAGAGCCATTGGCATTTTGAAGTTTTTCCTTAAGTCTGTACCAGTATCGATACTGTTCAGCAATCTGGTTAGATGAACCATTTGTGATGGAGTCGCCCAATGCAATAATCTTAATATTGTTGGGCTTTTCAACATTTTCTCCAGTAACTTCTTCTTCATGCTCAAGCTTCTGATATACCTCTACTTTGATTTTTTCAGGTAATCTGGTATAGTCTGTAATCTTCCCTGTACCATCATACCATTCCTTATTGACAAGAATTGTAGTAGGTAAGCGATTGGTAATGATAACTTCTTGTGCTTGTGAAGTTATTGTCTTTTGATAGGAGACTTCATAATTTTCGGGAACATCTTCTTCCAAAGCATAGTAATAATAAGAATCACCATCATCACTTACTACAGGAAGTCCTTCCCATGAAGCTTTCCAGTCATTTGCTTGATTAAGTGTCAATTCATACTCCACAACAGAAACTGTAATATCCTGTTCGGTATCATCATCAAAGACGATTGTCAAAACTTCGCTGATTGTTTCATTATTACTGGAAATAGTCAGCACGTTTCTATTATGGGAATATTGCAAACTTTCATCCTTGCCAATGATACTCTTGATGTCCCTTGCAAAAGTAAAGTTTTCGGACTGACCTTTTTCAACCAAATATACCTTATTGGTGGACGAAATATCACTTCCAACTGTGTAGACCTTTTCAATTCTTTCGCTGTTGGCAATTTTAATCAGGTCATTTGTGTTGAGATTAGGATTTGTTGATTGTATCAGTTTGACCATAATACTTTCAGAAGAATGAGAAGCATTATTATCATTCCAGATTTTTTCTACTCCGACCCCAACAGTATCAAAGCAAATATCTGTATTGATAAGCTCAAGAATACCTGTTCCATTCTCAATCATACGTGTAGACTTGGGATTGCCAAATTTTCCGTATAATTCCTGTGACTGCTCAGGAGTAAGCATCTCTTCAATCTCAAAATTTGTAAAATAAGAGAGAGGATATTTTTTGTCAGCTGTGTAGTCCAGAGCTTCTATCATGCTGGAACTTGTTACACCAGTTAAACCAACCTCATCAGGAAGGAAAAGCTTATAGCCATTGTCAGCATTCAAGGTGCATTCTTCATCTGTTAAGTCAAGTTTTACTCTGTAATTCCCTGTCAATCCATAAACATCAAACTTAATTGCCATAGGGTTACCATCAGAATCCTTGGGAGGTTCAACACTTTTTCCATTCAAATTTACCCAGCTTTTCTTTACTTGAACCCCTTCTGAGTTATTGACTTGAATCACAGTACCATCCTTATTTGTACCATTTCTAGTATAAACAGGCTGGAATTTACTAGGACTGCCATTACACTTGAATTTCCCGTCTGTTTCGTCTAAAGTATAAGTGTTGTCATCATATTTGAAACTTTCTTCCTTCACGAAATAATAAACTGGATTTCCATTCATACCGCTCGGAAGATGTTTCCATTCTGCAATGGGTTCAATATTGGTATTCTTGTTATAATTGAGTGTCACCGGATTAACAAATGACTCCTGACCTGACTCTACAGTTGCACTTGTTACAGGTGTCAAATTTGTACCACTTCGGTTTGTGGAGTAGTAAAGTTTCAACTTCACTTCTGCACTGTCAGGGAGGTCAGCCTCCGTTCCAGTAAAGGTCTTTTGCGCCTTGATTGAAATCCCTTTGGTGTTCGGAATATTCAGTGTACCATTCACAACAATATTCCGAATCTTACTCCTACCATTTGCATCCTTGGCATCATCAGGAATTGTCCCATCATAGCCATTATAAGCATAGTAGAACACAAAGTCGTCATTCTCTTCCAAAGAAGCATTCTCTGCCAGCTGTGTATATCCTTCAGGAGCTGTAATTTCCACGAACTTGTATAATGTTGCGTCCTCCAAATAGAAGTCATGTAAATTTTCCTTGTCTGGTGTACTACCATCATCTTCATCCGCAAATATCAATGTTGCTGAACTTTCAGGAACATAATGTTTACTATTTGACTCAGTTTCAAGGTAATTATCAACACTAGTTTCAGGGAAAGTGATTTTCCGGAAGTATTTTAACCCATCCTGACCACTTGTAATTGCTGAAGCATAAACCCAGTGGTTATTTGTTACATCATACTTTGCCACTTTGAAACCCGTAGCTCTGACTTCGATACAATTTAACGATTTGGCATTTTCGAGCCACTGGTGGCTCG
>DGHF01000018.1:0-3226 GCA_002392545.1 Ruminococcus sp. UBA3855 | reverse complement strand
AAAGTGGTGAAAATACTCTGAAAGGAGATTTGCATATGTCTGATATGAGAAGAAGGCTTCCTGTTGGAATACAAAGCTTTGAAAAACTGCAAGAAGAACAATGTATTTATGTTGATAAGACAGCCTATATTTATCGTTTGGTTCATGATATTGTTCCATTCTTTCTGAGCCGTCCGAGACGATTTGGAAAAAGTCTCTTACTTTCCACACTGAAAGCATATTGGGAAGGCAAGAAGGAGCTGTTCAAGGGTCTGCAAATTGAACAACTGGAAAAGGATAATCCAGAAGCATGGAAACCACATCCTGTGTTCTACTTTGATTTTAATGGAGCAAATTATCAAGAAGAAGGGACACTTGAAAAAGTTCTGATAAACCATCTAAATCGATGGGAAGAAAATTATTGTGTCACTGTCAAAAGTGAAACACTTGGAGGACGCTTCCAAAATCTTCTGATTACTGCCACAAAAGAAACTGGTCAGCGTTGTGTGGTTCTCATAGATGAATATGACAAGCCTTTGCTTGATTTGATAGATAATCCCAAATTACAAGAACATAATAAGGCGGTGTTTAAAGGTTTTTTCAGCAATTTGAAAACCTGTGATGAGTACCTTCGCTTTGTGTTCATTACTGGTGTGACAAAATTCCACAAGGTCAGCATTTTCAGTGACCTGAACCAGTTAAATGATATTTCTTTAAATGAAGAATTTTCTGAGATTTGTGGCATTACGGAAGAAGAATTAAAAAAATATTTTCTTCTGGAAGTGACCGCTATTTCCCAAAAACAGAAAATTGATGAAACTACCTGTCTTGAAATGTTGAAAGCAAAGTATGACGGGTACCACTTCTTTGTAGATAGCGTCGGGGTGTACAATCCGTTCAGTTTGCTAAAAGCATTTTATGAAAGAAGATTTGGCTCTTACTGGTTTGAAACAGGAACACCGACATTCCTTGTCAATTCACTCAGAAACAATCATTTTGATGTCCGCAAGTTCACGAACAAGACAATTTATGCCAATGACAGTGTTTTGCAGGATTATACAGGAGATACACTTTCCCCCATACCATTATTGTATCAATCCGGATACCTTACCATTGAAAGCTATAATGCTCGCCTTGGTCGATATACTTTATGTTTTCCCAATGAAGAAGTCAAGTATGGATTTCTTAACAGCATGATGCCCGCTTATGTTCCGACTGCTGTGGCAGGAAATGGAATGGACATTTACACATTGGAAGACTATATCGAAGAAGGAAATCTTGACGACATCAAAAATGTTCTGACAGCACTGTTTGCCAATATCACCTATACAGCTTCGGATACAGTTTTTGAACACTATTTTCAGACAGTGATTTATCTGGTTTTCACATTGCTTGGAAAATTTACCATTTGCGAAATGCACACATTTACGGGACGGATTGACTGCAAGGTGGAAACCGAACGATTTATCTACCTGTTCGAATTTAAACGTGATGAATCTGCGGACAAGGCTTTACAACAAATTGAGGACAAGAGCTATCATCTGTCCTTTGTAGCTGACCATAGAAAATTGTATAAAATTGGTGTTTCGTTTGACTCTGAAAAAAGAATCCTGTCCGACTGGAAAGTCAAAGAATAAAAATGGTATCTGCCTGCATTGTTCACAATTTCGTGTCCTTTGCAGGCAGATGTGTTATCATGCTTCAAGTGGCAATTCCACCATGCTTCCGTCACGGAAAGTGAACAGAATTTTTTTTTGCTGTAAACCGTCAAAGTATCCACAAGTGAAACCCAAAGTAAATCATCAAATTCTGTCAGGAAATTGAGCTTTTCAAATTCTTTCCAGAAACGAATGACAGCACCTTTCCGTACTTCCTTGTCTGTCATTTCCTGCATGACTTTTTCTGATTGTGCTTTCAATTTTTCGTACTTCTCGACAATGGTATCACGCTTCAGGCATTTTGAGGTAATCAGTTGCTTTCATCGAAATGGTAATGTCGGAGATTTTTTGATAGATTTCATTTTCGGCGGTCGGCAGAGGCTTGTAGGAATACACTATCATTCCGTTCCGCTTATCAGGGAGGAAGTAAGTATTTCGGTACTGTCCGATAAATCTGCCTAATCTTTGTCCCATGTCTAAAAGCCGAAATTCAGCGAATAAATCCATCAAGCCGTTACTGGATGGTGTTCCAGTCAGTCCTACAATACGTTTGACTTTTGGTCTGACTTTCATCAATGACTTGAACCGTTTCGTCTGATGATTCTTGAAACTGGACAGCTTGTCAATATCAAGGCTTCTCAGCAGTTTTGCAGATTGGTTGAGCAAATTCAGATAGATTTACATGATGAAAGCTTTGTTCATGTGGAATTACAACACGTTGACGGAAAACAGAACGCTCTTGAAAGAAAAGACCATATCGACTGGCTGAAAGAATCAACACCAGAGGGGACTTGTCGTATTCTCTCCAATGCCCGTTGCTTGTCAGAAGGCATTGACGTTCCGGCTCTTGATGCTGTTATCTTCCTGAATCCTCGAAATAGTATTGTTGATGTCATTCAGTCTGTTGGCAGAGTCATGAGAAAGGCAGAAGGTAAGAAATTCGGCTATATCATCCTTCCGATTGGCATTCCAGCCGGAAAAGAAGCCTCCGAAGCCCTGAATGATAATAAGAAATATAAAGTCGTCTGGGATATTCTCCGTGCGTTGCGTTCTCATGATGACAGATTTAATAATACTATCAATAAAATTGAACTCAATAAGAAAAAGCCCTCCCAAATCAATATGATTGGTATCGGCGGAGGTTCGGAAGATTCCGGCAGTTCTGACGGTTTTGATTCCGGTGAAACACAGACTTCTTTCACTCTTGACATCAGTAGCCTTGACGATTGGAAAGATGAAATTTTTACCCGTATCGTGAAAAACTGCGGTTCTCGCCAATATTGGGAAAAGTGGGCTAAGGATATAGCCGAAATCGCAACAAGACATATTCAGGAAATCAATATTTTGCTTGAAAATGCTGAAATTTCTGAAAAATTTGAAGTCTTTTTGAAAGCATTACGCACTAATCTGAATAATAGCATTACACAGTCTGATGCTGTCGAAATGCTGGCGGAACATATGATTACCAAGCCTGTCTTTGATGCACTCTTTGAAGGCTATGAATTTGTCAAACATAATCCTGTTTCTCAGATGATGGAGGAAATGCTGTCTATCCTGAACGAAAAGGCTCTCGACAAGGAGCAGGAAAC
>DGHF01000026.1 GCA_002392545.1 Ruminococcus sp. UBA3855 | reverse complement strand
GCCTGTCGAATCAGCTGATTTTGTGAACCGGAGTTCATAGCCATCATAACACCCTGTGCAATGCCCTGAACAATCTGTTCATTGTTTGCAACCGCCGTCTGACCGCCCATCCGTCCGACCATTTCCGGCACTCCGTTTTCGTTTGCAAGGAACAGTTCACCGGATTTCGGAAAGCCGCCGTTTTCGAATCTCGGCAAGGAAACTGTATTGTATTTCGGCAGATTTGGCGACCATGAACTACCGCCGATAGACGGCACCCAGTCCGGAATATCAATGCTGAACCCGTTGATAATATCCGCAATGTCATTGAATCCAGTGACCCACGCATTGACAAAACCTTCCACGAATCCGATACATCCGTTCAAAGCATTCTTGACAGTATTTTTAATAAAATTCCCTGCAACTTTGAAACCGGTTTTCAGTTTTTCAACATACTGTAGCATATTGTCAATCGTTTCATTGAAAGATTGTTGCCACATTCCCCAGTGTTCCTTTAATTTATCTTTGGCATTTCCGGCAAAGTTGACAATCTTATCCATAGTCTCATTGAAACTTTCCTGCCAAAGTCCCCAGTTCTCTTGCAGAACACTTGAAGTATCGCTGGAATCTTTTCCAATTCCGATAAAAGAATTCCCGATACTCTCACCATGTGCCGAAGCCTTAATATCTGTCCATCCGAAAAACTCCTCAATTCCGGAAAGAGCTTCCCAGACTTTTTCAGCACCTGCGCTTGCCTTGTCTTCAATCCCCTGCATGATTTCCCCGAATCTGTCCGCCGGAGTTTTTCCGTCTTCCGTGGAAAATATTTTCCCGAAAAATCCGCTGAATTTGTTTTCAATCCCCTGCAATGCTTCGGAAAACTTATCTCCGATTCCGGCAAGCCAGCCACTGACCGCCTTTCCAATCGCCCCTTCATCACTGAACGGATTTTCAATATGAACGCTGTCAAGTTTTTCATTGACTTTCTCCCAGATTTCACCGACCGCCGTGCTGAGAACGTCCCACAGCCCTCTCAGTGTTCCAAGCAGAACCCTGCCAAGCTCATAGAAAATACCGCCCCAGTCAAGCCCTGTCAGAAATTTCCCGATTGCTTTACCGACTTTCTTACCGTCGATATTTTCCAGCAGTTCTGCCACGAAGTCCAGAATGTCAACCACAAGCCAGCTGAAAACGTCCGTAAAGTTGCCAATATCAATTTCACTGAAAACAGATTTCAGAAAACTGGAAATACTGTCTGCAATTCCTCTTGTATTCAGCCCTTTCAGGAATTTTGCAATATTTTTCAATGCCGTATTGACAAATTTCCCGAACGACTGCCCGATATGATTGAAATTGACCTTATTGAAATCAAGATTTTCGAAAAATCCGGTAATCGTAGCAGTAATTTCATCAAACACAGAATCCCAGTTCACAGTATTCAGAAAACTGGTAATGCCGTTCACAACCGTGCTCAGTTTTTCTCCGATTATCGCCCCGACCGACCAGAAGTCAATATTTCCGATTGCATTGTTAAGGAATTTTGCAATTCCCGAAACAAGACCGGACAAGTCAAGATTTTGCCAGAAATTCCGTGCATTGGCAATAATACTCTGAATTCCGTTCCCGAAAGTCGCACCGATTTCCGCATACGGAATTTTTCTGAAAGCAATCGTCAGTTGAGTCCCAAGCCAAGCACCCAGACGGTCAAACGGATTTTCAATAGCAATCTCAGCTCCAAGTCCTTTCAGGAAATCCGAAACATTCCGTTTCAGTTCCTCTCCAATCATTTGGAATCGTTCAGAAATTCCCTCGAATTCCGCAAGGGAAAGTGCATTCTTGATTTTCACTCCGAAAGCAAATGACTGTAATTGAGTCAGGAATCCGTAAATAGTATCCAGAATTCCCTCAAAACCCATTTGCAGTGTTTTGACCGCCATATCAAAATCAATGCTGATGACAAATCCGGAAATCATCTTTCCGAGGTCTTCCCCGAATTCCCTGAAATGGAACGTCTTGACAAACCCGAATGCAAATTGCAGACCAAGCCGGATTTTTCCAGCCAGCACCGCCCCCAGATTAAGAAAATCAATCTGTTCGAATGCCTTGTTCAGGAATTTTGCCACTCCCTCACCCAGCGTGATGAAATCCGCAAAATCAAGAAAGCCTTTTGCAATTGTAATTGCATTGTTGATTTTCTCCCCGATTTTCTCACCGAGTGTTTCGTACTCAATGGAAGAGAAGTGTTCGTTCAGTTTCTCAGCAATCATTTTTCCGGCTTCATAGAATTCCGAATTCTGAATGGCTTCCCTGATTTTCTTGACAAAATCAGCAATTGCACCGGAAACAGGCAGTTCCTGAAACATGGAAAGATAGTCTTTCACATCCTCATCAGCATCAGAATCTTTCAAAGAATTCTTGTTTTTGTTAGCCGTATTATCTTTGTTTGGGTCTCCTAAAACATTCAGTTCATCAAATCCGAGGGTATACCGCTTGATTTCCTCTAACGTGTCCTTGACTGCATCCCCTGCATCTGTAGTAGCCTTTTTGGTCTCTTCCGCCGCTTCCGCCCAGACAGTAGCGTACTTTTTAGCCGCCGTGAAAGTTTCTTTCCCTGTCAATGCCGCAAACGTCTGATTGACCAGATTCAGCAGGTCAACAAACTTGTCTGTAATGGCATCAATTGCCGGAGCGAAAGCGTTAATCAATGGCGAAACCATAGCACCGAGGGAATTTTTCACATACAGCGCATCAGTTGCCAGTAAATCCATAGATTTATGAAAATCACTGTTAATCAGCAAACTATACTGATAAAGATTCTCAATTCCCTCTTGAAACCCCTGTGTGATAAGCTGAATTCCACGTCTGATTGCACGATACAAAGCAATTCTTTCAATGCTGTGAATAAACTTTGTAAATCGTTTTATCAGATTTTGCAACGGAGAAAACAGTGTTTTCCCAATCGAATCCGCTAGTTTTTTGAAACTTTTGACAAGTTTTGTAATCTGTTTTGCGAACTTCTGAACAGTTTTGACCGCCTTTGTGAAGTTCTTTGTCATTTTTTGAACATTCTTCGGAATGTTCCGGATAGCACTGTCAAGCCCCCGAATTGCCTTGACAGGTGCAGTAATTGCAAGCTGTACTCCTTTTGCAGTCGTTCCGAGCAATGCCATAGCATTTTGCAAGGTGAAAATATGCTTTACGGCTGCAAATACGCCGTCCTTAATTTCCCCAAAAATTGCAAACAATCCGCTGAATACAGTTTTAAGCCCATTCACCGCAGTCTGTGCCCATTGTGGAAGTTTATCATACAATTCTTTGAAAGAATTTTTAACATCATCCGTCTGAACTTTAGGTACTTCAATTTTCGGCAGTTTGCTTGTCTTGACAGTTTTTTGAACCTCACCAAGATATTTCAGCGCATCCGCCAAATCATGGAGTTTTTGAATATCTTCCTCCGTATATTCCCGAATCACATCCAGAATATCCATCAATCGGTCTGCTAACGTAGTATCGATAGTGACAGTCCCTAATTGGCTGAATGCCGTGAACAAATCCGCCACACTGCGGATATGTGGTACTTCTCCGATATTCTGCAATTGGTAGAGGAAAGCCCTGAACCCAGCCCCGAAATTGCCCCAGTCCCTCGGGAACAATTCAATAGCCTTTTTCATATCCCTTGCAAAGTCAGAGAATCCGGTAGGGAACACAAAATTGAAGTTTTTCCCCACACCGCCGAAACTCTGAATGACCGTGAAGAGTCTGTTCAGTTCGTTCACATTCATATCATGTGCGACTGTCGCAAGGTCTTCCATTGATTTCAGGAATTGTGGAGAAATTGCACCTTCTCCCACATTCCGCATAGATTGCAGAAGAGTGAAGAATTCTTTCAGGGGTGCAAGTTCGAAATGTCCGATTTCCGAAATTTCCTTTGTAGCAGTGCTGAAACTGTCCAGAACATTGTAAAAATTTGTCATTTCGCCAGTCGGCATCTTGTTGAAAAGCGTTGTCAGGTCTGCAATTTTCTGAATATCCTCACCGGAAATTTCACGGAAAACCTGAATTCCGTCCTTGATATACTGCATAGATTGAGCGAACCCATCCGGAATATAGAAATAAGAGAAAGAATTTAACGCTTCCCCTAATTCCCTGAAATTACCGCTGTTCGACAGATTGAGCGTTTCAAACATTTTCAGCGCACTGGAAAGCCGATACAAATTACTGATACTGTCGTTAGTAATTGCATTTCCGGAAGTGACAATTTCTTTCAGTGTCGCACCCAGATGAGACGGTGAAAAATTGAAATTCAGACTCTGGAAAGCCTTCAAAGCCGGAATCAGGCTGTACAATTTCCCTGCATCAATCTGTGAAGTGACCGCCCCCACATTGGCAATCGCTGAAAGACTCTTTGCAAGTCCCTCCGGCATTTGCAGTCCGTCAAAGCTGTGCAGGGCTTCCCCCAGTCTTTGAACATTATCCGGCTGAGCCGTGAGGGAAACGCTGTTCAATTCCGTCAGCCGTTTAGTAAAACTTTCCGGAATTTTCGGTATTTCCAGTCCGTCAAAAGAATGCAGTGCCGTCCCGACCGCCTGAATGGCATCACTTTTGATACTCTGTGAAAGAATATTCAAAGTTGTCAGCTGGTCAGTAAAAGTTTCCGGAATCCGTACTTTGATTTTCCCGACCTCTGACAGTGCCTTTAATCCGTCTGCCATTTTATGGAACGAATCGAAATTGACTTTGTTAAGTGGCTTTAGTGCATCCGAAATAGAAGAAATAATTTTGGAAATTCTCGGGACATTCTTGACAGAATCATCCAGTTGTTTCAGTCCGTCCGCAATCTGTTTGAATCCGTCCGACTGTTCCGAAACGGTTTTGACTGCAAATTCAAGCCCCTGAATTTGGACGTTTCCGCCCCCTGTTCCTGTCTCCGGCATGTTCCCACCTCATTTCAGCCCTGCGCAATCCGGTTATTTCTTTTTGGTGTTCCTTACCTGTATCAGTCCTGAAAGTTCCTCTGCAATCAGCAGAAGGCAAAGAATTTTCATGACATCGGCATAGCTGAACACAGTGTAATCTTTTTTGATTTTTCTTGCCATGTTCAGCAGTTCACCGAATTTTGTTTCGCAATTCATTGATTTTTCACATCCTGTTTTTTCTCAAATCCCGACAAATAATCAATCCATTTTTGATATTCTCTCCGTTTTTGCCGTTCCTCAGCCTGTTGCCGACCCTCTTCCGTCACCGGATAAGGTTCTTCGACATAAGGCAGTGTCTTTTTCTCCTTGCTGAGCGGATTGAAAACCGGATAGCAAGCAGAAACAGCATCGTAAACGTACCGCCCCATGAGCCAGTAATCACGGCTCTTCTGTTCTTGTTTGAGTTGCCATGCCTTCCGGTAAGCCACAGTTAAACTACAGTCACCGTTCCAATATTCATCATTTGACATACCAATACTGAGATAATAAGGCAGGCAATCTTCAAAAACAGTCGTAAACAAAACGTTTTGATTCTGGATAATTTCACTGTCATTTACCAGCTCTTCACCCAGCCGATACCGTTTTTTTCCGGTTCGTCCGTCAGAGTATTCAAAGTATCAGCGTACATTTCTCCGAGTGCACCAATCAAGTCTTCCTTGTCAATGAACCGCTCAAAAATTTCGTTGACCGTATCGCCGTTAATGCCCCCATGGTTTGCCAGAAATGCGCCAGCGAACAATTCAGGAATTCTGGTGACAGGTTTCGTTTCGAGTTCCGCAATATTGAAACCTCTGCCCTCCATCTTCTTGACGGTTTTTCTTGTAAATTCGAGGGTATATTCCTTGTTCTCGTATTCAAATATAATCTGTTTCGCCATTATTACCGCTCCTTTTTTAATCAATCTTTAGTTTCGTTACGACACGCTGAAAACGTCCTCTGTCTGTGTTCCGATAGTCAGGGTCATTGTCTGTGCTTCACCGACCTGTGCTTCGTCTTTAGAAATAACAGGGTATCCGGAAAACGCAAATTTTCCATAAGCTCCGGTAGGGGTAACAGTTCCGCCAGTTTCGGCAGTACCGCCCAGCCACACAGCGAAATCGTGCACTGTGCCTTCCATTTCCTTGATTGTGCTGAACACAGTCGGGTCATAATTCATCCCGAAACTTCTGTCATTGGTATCTTTCATTCCGGGAATATACAGATGGCTGTCATGTGACAAATCCGAAACGTCAATCATTTCCGGCGCAGGTCTCAAAGCCGGAGAACTTGTAATATCGGCAAGTTTGGTATATTCACTTGCACCGCTTGCCTTATGCATCAAAAACGTATAAATAGTTGCTAATGCCATAATTTCTACCTCCTGTAGAGATTTCTACCATCCGTTGCACCCTTATAACGTGCAGTAAGACGGTAAATTTCCATATCCTCTAAATTTGAACCTCCGAACAGCCCCCCACCAAGGTTTGGGGTTGCCGTGAGGGAAGTCCTCACGAAATTCATGCTGTTCATAACCGTGTCAACCAGTCGCATGACCGCTTTACACTCTGATTTCTTGCCGTCTCTGGAATTAGAGTAAGCATTGATTTCGTACATCAAAGCAGTGATTTCATTTCCGCTGCTGTCCAGAACCATTGCCGAACTGTCAGCCTGAATCACACTCAGATGTGGAAAGGCAGACGGCGCACGGACATAAATTCCGGTAACACTGCCCTGAGGGAACGCTTCTCGGAATGCCTGTGCCACTCTGGTATACACTTCGTTCTCAATGTCATTCATTGATATTCAAACACTTCCTTTGCAATCCCTGAAATTTCCCTCCGCAGTTCTTCCGCTGTCAGATACATGCACATATTCGCCGGATTGCCGTGTGTTACCACAACCGCTTTTTTGTGGTTTGTTGCAATTCTCCCGTTTGTTCCGGCTTCGCCGTAGTATCCCCAAGCCCGATTTTTGCCTTTTCCCTTCCCGAATTCGCCACGTCCGGCAACACCGGAAGGGATTTCAGGGTGAACATCCGGATAAACAACACCAGTCCCGAACTCAATAAACAATGTTGCATTTCCAGTCGCTACGACTGCAAAGTAATTGTCGCTGTCCCTTCGTTTGGTGACTTTGACATCATTTGTGCCGTCATATTGAGCACCATCAAATTTCACGCTTGCAATCTCAACCCCCAGTTGTGCAACACGTTCCAGAAATACCGGAATTTGTTTTTCAAGAAACTTCTGATATTTTTCAAGCTCCTTGATAGCATTGTGAATGGACTTGCTGTCAGGAGTAATTGTAATCCGTTTCACGTATTTTCCACCTTGCTAACCGCATAAGCTATGAAATTCAAAGACTTTGCAACTCTCTTGACAACATAATCATATTTTCCATTCACATCCGTATCCACATACAGAACGCTGTTTTCATCAATCGGACAAGCAATATCATCAGTGACGATAATTTTGTCATATTCCGCCAATGTCCCGAATGTTTCAGCAAGGATATTTCCGGATGCAGGGGAAACACTGCAAAGCATTTTGACAGGAGCACCATATGAGACAGTCATTTCCCCTGTTTCGAATCCGTCCGCATCTGTCTGAGCCGTCTGCCCCTGATACAGCTGATACCAGACAGACCGCAGATTCCTCCTCATAAGCTTCACAAAGCCACCGCCTTAGGGATGATTTCACGGAGTAAAGAAGGTGGAATATCACCATCTGCATAAGAACGTGAAACACCGTTTTCATTATGCATTGTTTCGCCCTCCGCACCTCTCTTATTGAGAAGATACGCAGTAATTTTGACGTGAATCACGTCATACTGTTCCGGAAATTCCTCCGGATAATCCCCGAAAGGGAAAGCCTGTTTCAGAACAGCATCTTTCCCCAGAACCAGATAAGTGGACAGTACATTTGTATCTGTTTCACTTGTCATAGTTGTTACCATAGCAATTTTTTCAGAATCCGTCATACCGTCCACCTTTGTCCAGTCAGATAAATAATAGGGGGTATGGGGGAAAGTTGCGCCCTCAGTGCATTTTGCGTTATTTTTTTGCAAAATGTGCTGAGGCTTTCCGGCGCAACGTCCCCCATTAAATTGTATTCTTGATATTAGTCAGCTTGCAGTGATACCATTCGGGTCCATGGTCTAAGCCGATTTGCCCGAACAGCTGATACTTGCTTCCAGCACCAGTTTTAGCGAGTTCCTCTAAGAAGAAATTACCCTTGTTCGGAACAGGCTGATAAACAGGTGCAAGCACATTCAGATTCAGCAGTAAAGCAGTACCAGCAGGCAGATACTTGCCAAGTTTCAGATTGACTTCACAAAGAGGGGTCAGCAGTCTGGAAATCTTAATACCGTTGACTTCTCTGGAAGAATCCACAATTGTCAGACCGTTTGCCTTTGCATCAGCGTTAATCTGGAATAATGTGACCGCATCGACCCACAATGTCAAATCGTTGGTAGGTGCATTGCTGTCATAAATCTTCTTGACAGCGTTCCCGATAGTCGCCAGTGTCAGAGGGTCTCCCTCAATGTCCATGGTATTGGAAGTGATAGCCGTAACAAGTCCTCTTGTCTTATTGACAGTTGCATCAGAAGTTGCCTTATTGTACACACCATTGATAAAAGTGTATTCAATATCGTTTCTGATTTTTTGCAGTTTTGCGCCGACCTGAAAATCAAGTTCACTGATGGGGTTTGCAGTCTGATTCTCAACATTCAAGCCGGAAAGTGTGCCCATGTTGCTTTGTTTTGCGTAACTGATACCGACAGATTCCTGAAAAATCTGTGTCACATTGGTTTTCTGTGTTCTTGTCACAACAGTTGCATCCGGCGCAGTCAGAGAAGCATTTTCACTGATAGACGGCTGAGAACCGCCCCCGACAGTATATTCCTGACCAGTCACGAACTCCACATGATTTGTTGTTTTGGCACGTCCGCCAATGATAGAAGACAAGGGAGTTTCAGCGTTCCCCTTGTTGAAAAGCATTCCGGAATAATTCAGTACTCCGAAACTGGTTGCAAATACATCAGCCATTTTACATCAACCCTTTCACGTTCCTGTAGCTGTTTGCTGTTGCAATCGTGTATAATAAACGGCTTCCGCAGTATTCCCAGATGCCTGAGCTTCTTCAATCTTCTTTGCATAATCCAGATTTCCGGAAGAACCTCCGCCAGCGGCAGGCTTAGGGGTTCTTAACATCAGATTTTTTTCAATCTCTTTCTTTTGCTGTTCCATCCAGATACTTTGATTCTGAATTACCTTTGCATAATCGCCGTTCACAATTGCATCAGCGTTTTCCTGTGCTGTCTTTGCATCATAGCCGATAGCCGTAAACTGTGCAGTATAATCAGCAATTTCCTTTCCACGCTTCAATTCTGCCAGTTCATTGGAAATTCGTTCAAATTCCGCCTTCCGGTCAGCTTCGGACTGTTCCGCTTCGGACATTTTTTCACGCAGTTGTTTTTTATAACCAGCCGCTTCGGAATTTGCCTTTTGCAGTTGGTTTTTCAGTTTGTTGTTCTCTGCTTCTCTTTGAGTATGAATGCCCTCCAACGCTGTAGAAATCTCATCAAGGGTCATTCCGTCTTTGTAAGCATCTCCGAGTAAAGTTTTCAGAAATTCCATAATTTTTCTCCTTCTGTTTTAGACACTTGTCTGTGTTTTACGATTAACGTCTTTCCTGACGATAGACTAAAAGGCATCTGCAATTCACATTGTTTTCCGCCCTTTCGAATCCTGACGGATAGAAAGCCGAATCTCCGTCAATGGTGTAAAACATTTCGCCAGCCGGAATTGTCACACTGTCCAGATAACTATGTGTATCCCTGACTTTCTCGTCTCCGACAGTCAGCCACGTTTTAGTTACGATATGGCTTTTAGGCAGTTCCGCATAACTAGCACCGTCGTCCATTGCCGTGGTGAACACTCTGTGAACTTCCGACTGTGCCAGTACAGAAAGTCCTGAAACATCATGTTCCGCCAGATGTTCGTACACTCTGTCCCGAAAATCCATTCCGTCAATTTCCTGATAGATTGCCTGTTTCATCAGAATTTCGTTGACTGGAAGAAACCAGTCCAGCATCTCAGAAACTGTCTCAATTCCCTCATGATAAGCCGTTTCCAGACAGTCGTACAAATCATTTGTCACATTCCGGACATTCGTTTCAAAATCTGCCGTTTCGTCATAGCTTGCCTGCATCAGCATGTTGATTTCGTCAAATGTCAGAAGGTACTTCTGTTTTTCCTGTTCCAACATAGATATTCAGCCCTTTCAGTCGAACTTCCAATGCAAGCAGATACTCTTTCATAGCCTTGTATTGTATTTCCATCATTTCATATTCACGCAGTATAACACGGTTAGGCGGTTTGGAGGTGAATTTCGCACTCTCTCTCATAATCGCCTGATAAAGACTTTCTTTGCGAATCTTCGTCTGCAAATATTCAGCAACCAGTCTTTCTTTCCAGTCGTGACTGAGCATTAAATCAACAGTTCCCTGCAATGAATTCACTTCTTCAACGTTCATAAAACCCTCCGAAAAAAACAAAAAAAGCCACAAACTTATTACAAAACACCAGACGAATCTCAATCGTTTGGAATTCAGTAAAAGTTCATAGTTCTATCCATTCAGACCTAAAGTGCAAACGCACCAACTTTTTAACCTGATAATATTCAATTGTTTTGTGTCTGTTTCACGTCCTGTTTGTTTTGAGTACTCTCCACAGCCTGAGAATTTTCTTGCAGTCTCGCCTGTGCCTGCTGTTTTTCCTGTTGTTCTTCATAATACTTTGCACTGATAGCGTAAGCCGTTGCAGGGTCTGTAAACAGTTCAGAGTACTCGAAAGCCAGCGACGGATGAACTTTCCCATTTTTGAGCAGTAAATCAAGAACCTGTGCTTTTGTCTGAATATCCTCATAATTGGCACGTGTAAACCGGATACCGATTTCACTTTCCTGTAAATCAATATCGCCTATCACTCGGCAGATATTCAGCAGAATTTTCAGCATCCGCCGTTCAGACCGTTTGAAAATTCGTTCCGTACGTTTTACCGCCACTTTAGCAGAAGACCAGCCGTCACGCATCTGCACAGCCTTTCCGGTATCACTGGTAGAAGAACCGCCGTTTCGGTTCGGCATATTGCAGATAGTCAGCACTGTGTTGTACATATGTTCCACAAGAACTTCTGTTTGTGTCTGATTCAGTTCATGATTCAGGAATTCGACCTCACCTTTCATAGTGTTGTCAACATCCCGATATTTGATGATACCTAAATCACGCAAAGCCTTTGCGCCTTCCTCGTCAATATCCACATTATGGAAAGCAAGGAGCGACTGCACAAACTGTTCCACACCGTCCAGCCTGTCACTCTCTGCCAGATTGATAGCATCCAGAAGAGGAAGAACGACTTCGAAAGCTCCGATTCTTGCCATATTCAGCGGATATTCAATAATCGGAATACCGCCCAGAATATGATTTTGCACCACGGTCAGAGTCGTGTTAAATACCTCAAAATACTGATGTTCCGTATAGCAGGAGTACCGGACATTCCCATTATCATCCGTCACATAGTTGACTCCGAGAACAGGCTTCTTCCGTTTCCTCTCGTAAACAACAAAAGTATTCATTGGATTCAATGTAGTCAGTTCAAAAGGAGCAGAATTTTCCTCATCCGGCTGATGTGGCATAACCGACCGGAAAGCCGTACCGCAGATATGAAACCAGTCTGCGAGGTCACAGTTTTCGGCTTCATTCTCATCCGTTGCAATATAATGATTCAGTTGCAGTAATGCCTGATTGTCGGCAGATTCACCACGGCTGGAAATATACTGAATTGGTTCGTCGAACAAAAAACCTGTCTTGAAATCCACAATTTCAAACGCACGGTTTTCAACTATGGTATTGCAAATTTCGGGTCTGACTTCTTTCACTCTTTCAAGAATCGGCTGTAATCCGCAGTAATAATTCCAGAGATAGATAATTTCACTTCTGTTCCTTCCATGCCATAGCAACGCATCATTCAGAACATTCAGCAAATTTTCCGCTGTAATTTCCTCAGTGCCCGTTATAATCACATGTCGTCCATGCAAGACCAACCCTCAATCACCTACCCATAAGTTTAGAATAATGCCCTCTTGATAAATTCAACCTTACCGCCTGTCCGCCGTCTGATGACATTTTCCAGCATTGCAAGGCTGTCCGGTGCATCATCATGAGCAACTTTGCCTGTTCGGGTATACGTCGTCAGATTCTTCATAAACAACGCATACTGACTGTTTCTTGCATACAGCGAACTGTCTTTGAACCAGAAATGCTTGACGATATTGTCAGAAGCGAATTCAATTCTTGTCTGCTTATTGCTGATAGTCCTTTGAGTTCTCACACTGCACAGACTTCCTTTTGCCGTCAGCAGTTCCTGAACATCTCTCGCATAGTACGAACCTGCATTATTGCTTTCAAACGTGCATTCAGAAACATTGTTCTTCGAAAGCACATTTGCAACTTCCGGCTTTGTCACATTGGGTGGAGAATCGTCGAATACAACATCCTCAATATAGACCTCATCGCCGTAAACCACTGCAACAGGCATAGAGCAATAGTCCTCACCTTTGTCAGCAGTATCACAGACCGCAACAATACAGTCCGGCTCAACGTCCACAGGCAGTGTGAAATAACGGTTCAGCAATTTCTCAGGAAACAATAACCCCTTTGCTTCAAAAGGCTGTTGTTGAAACTCACTCTCAAACTGTTCCGCCGTGAGCATGTTTCTCTGGTCTCTGAAATATCCTGTTGTGAAGATTTTCTTTCCTTCCAGTTCAAACTCAAAATTACTTTCATCAGTAATCGGGTCAAGAGCCGGAGTTTCCAGAATCATCATCCGCTTGCCTTGTTTGCGCATTTCCTCCTGTAACCGTCCAATCGGGTCATAAATGGAATAGCGTGTTCCGCAGATAACGACCGGAGTTCCTTCAATCGCTCTTCCCAGAATATCGCCGGAAATGACTTCCCACTTGTCGTCAAGTCTCATCCGGTTTTTAGCTTCCTCACGACCTTCAACGCAGTCGTCCAGATACAGAAGATTTGTTGCTTCCGAAAGCCCTACCTGTCTTGCATCAATCGAACGGCACATAACCGTAGGAAACCTGTGCTTTTTGGCAAGGTCAATTGATTTTGTGTCCGCATTGGTTCTCACCAACGGAGCTTCCGGAAAAATGTCATAGTAGTGATAATCATTTGGTTGTAACAGATACTCCAGACATCCGTCATAGAAAGAACGTACCAAATCATCTCCAGTACCTTCCATCAGTGTGGATTTGTCCGGATTCCGTCCGGAAACCATGTTGACGAAGTTGATTCCCATTTGACTTTTTCCAGCCCTCTTCGGGATGGACAGTGACAGAAAATCAATTTCACCATCAAGAATTTTCTGGTATGCATCCACATACCGTTTCAGATAACATCTTCGTGGCTGATAAAACCGTTTAGCAAGCGGTTTTCCGTATTCCACCGCCTGTAAATAGTCGTCAAACAGATAAGGCGCACCCAGCAAATAAGACCGATACAGTAAATTGTCCGCTTCTTCTGCCAGATTGAAATTTTTGTTTGCAACTGCCATCTGGATAATCCGTCTGATTCCGTTTCGCATGTCCTGATTTGACCGCAGTGCGCATTGTCCGGTCACTCCACCGGAATACGTCCCACATTGAAGCCCCTCGGCTTCGTGGTGTCCCATAGCCCCTTTTTCATGGCTACTTTCTGCTGTTACAGTTTTCCTGCCCACATCCAAACGCTCGGTTGCCGCCTTACCAGCCCCGTTTGTCGTTCTTGCTGTGCCCGGTGACGTGTCGCCACTCACGTCTTGCAGCGTCCTTACCAGTTCCCGATTAAGGGAGAACAAATCAGCGTAGACTGTCAAATCATAGGGATTTTTCTCAATTGCTTGCAAAATCTTTGCCCTTGTCTCAATCAGTCCCATTGTTTAGCCCTTTTCCACATCTCTTGTCAGTATTTCAACATCATTGCCGACATTCCGGCACTCGTCATCCCGACATAGCCGAAATGTTGAGCATGCTGGTCTTTCCCAGCTGTCAACTTCTTCATGCCTTATTCTACCACAATTCAGCCTATTTGTCAACAGGTATTTTGCAACAAATTTTCGTTCCGATTTTTGTGCACATTGCACAAACGTGAATTTTGTTTCGTGTCAGTTCCGCAAGAACAATCTCTGAAACAATTCGGTGTTCAATTTGCAAAACAACCCCCTGATTTTTGAATTTTTCGCCTTGGATTTTTTGGCGATTCTGCTTGAAAAAATCCATGAAAATCTCAAAAACAACCTACCGGACAATGACACATTCAATTCAAATTTATTGAAACTCAAATTGTCAAAAAATCCCCATATATCGCCATTTTTCAATATCACCCCATGTGATATGGGAATATATATTATTATAAACACGTAGTGTTTATAATAATATATTCCCTCACCATGGGGGGTGATTGTGAATGAAAACCCATGCACGGCAGGGGAATGAACCTGAAAGTGAAAATCAGAAGAAGCAAATTCCGAAGCGAAGAGTCTGAAAAATCCAGATTCATTCCGTCAAAAACCGCAAATCGAATTTAAAGCCCCTAGCAAGCGTTTTAAGCCTGTTCAAAATCAGGTGGGATAATTTCATGAAAAATCCGTCAGAACGTCTTACAGCGCATTCTGAACGCTCTCAGGGGTATTCTGCATAAGAAATTGAAAATCGCCAAGCACTTCCAATCACAAAGTCCATGAAAGCCGGAACTGAATTATTACAATTCGACTACAGTTTTCAGCAAAATTCTGTAACCGGATTGTAATAATTTTTTTGTAAAAAACTGCTGAAAAATGTTAGCCAGTGCAACAGCTTTTTATTTTTTGCGGAATTTTTGGGGATTACCCCCGCCCAAATGCTCTGCAAATATCCCCCTCCGGTAGTCAGCTTTGAACACGTCACTGAACTCCCGAAATATCGGTAAAAGTTGAACGTATCCCAAAGGAAGAGCATCAGAAAAACAGTCTGGACAGATTACAGCAATATCCAAAATTTTCACGGAATATCGCCATTTTATCAATCCTGATACAGTCTATTATGAGTATACCCATCAT
>DGHF01000065.1 GCA_002392545.1 Ruminococcus sp. UBA3855 | reverse complement strand
TGAAACAAGAGAAGCAATGCTGGCAACTATGACGGACAAGCAGAGAGAAGTATTTGTAATGTATTACAGAGATGGAATGACACAGGAACAGATTGCAAGTATATTAAATATTACGCAGGTAGGAGTAAAACATCATCTCGATGCTGCTTTGGCAAAGATAAAAAAATATTTCTAATAAAATTTGAATCTCATAGTTATATTTTAGTTCTTCCCACGACAATATATGAGAGGACTTAATAAACCTCCAATGTTCAACGGCTGTGGTGAATGCCGCAGCCGTTCCGTTTATATCTTACATCGGTCACAGACCAGAACAGAAAGGAAATGCTTATGCCTACACCAAACAACAGAATTCCGAAGAACCGCCGCAAGGACATCCGCTTCTCTGCTGAAAAAAGTAAGCGTGTCAGTTCCGCAGTTGCCGCTGAAAAATGTGACAGTCTCAATAAAATTGAAGCGGAGCTGGACAAGTATGCTGCAGATATTGCGCTGACTATCAGTGATATGTTCAAGTTCATGTCAATGGCATCCGCCCTGCTTCCGGACATGGAAATTGACACGAATACCATGTATCTGAAAGTTGATGATGACGGCACCTTCTTTGGAATCAGCAGTCCACCTCAGAAGTGTCACAAAACCTGCTACGCAGAGCTGGACGATGATTTTGAAGATGACTGGGACGATTGGGATGATGAAGAGGAGGGAACGCTTTATGACGGAGACTGAGAAAAACACAGCTGCCGCAACAGAGCCGATTCCGGTGGATGCCAAAAAGCTGATTGAGGCACTCGGCACAATTTTTGGCGGTGTGATTCAGCTCCTGACAGCTGTTGAGCCGGACATTGCAAAGGAACTGGCTGATTATGCAATTAACGGCGAATCTCAAAAAAACTTACCGGAAAATCTTAATATTGATGATTTTGAAGAAATCATTTCTGAGGAGGAACTGCCGTCTGATACAGCACCGAAAAAGCAGGAAACACCTGCACCACAGGAACAGCCGCCGCAGAAGGAAAAAGAACAGGCTTCCTCTGTTACCGCCGATGACCTCACAAAAATCATCGTGCAGAAAATTAAACAGAAACGCAGCAACAGCGAGAAAATCGGTGCGATTCTGAAAACTTACGGAGCAGCGAAAGTCAGTGAACTGCCGCCTGACAAGTATGAGGCATTTATCACAGATGTATCACAGCTTTGATGGGAGATGATGCGAATGGCAAAGAAAATGACTGTTTCCGGAGTACCGCCCAATGAACTCGACCATGCAAGCCGCACTCACGCTGTACTGTCAGCATCGGCGGCAAAACGGTGGCTGAACTGTCCGCCATCAGCACGGCTGAATGAACAGTTTCCCAATGTTTCAAGTGAATTTGCAGAAGAAGGCACGGCGGCGCATGAACTGTGCGAGTACAAGGTGCGGAAGTATCTGCATGACCGCATGGAGCGTCCGCAGTCGGAGTATTATACGGAAGAAATCGAACAGGCAACGGATGTTTATGCAGAATTTGTTATCAGCATCATTGAGGAAATGAAGGCAAATGGCGCAGAACCTCTGGCACTGGTGGAGGAAAAACTTAATTACAGCCACATCGCTCCGAGCGGATTCGGTACTGGTGACATGATTGTCATTGGAAAGGACAGTCAAGGACGTGGACTGCTTCATATCGTAGATTACAAAAATGGCAAGGGCATTTTTGTGGATGCTGACCACAATCCGCAGATGATGCTGTACGCACTGGGTGCTTTGCGTGCCTATGACTACATCTATGATGTTGAGATTGTCAGAATGTCTATTGTACAGCCGAGACTTGAAAATCTCAGCACCTATGAAATGACAGTGCAGGAATTGAATGAGTGGGCGGAAAGCATCAAACCGATTGCACTGATGGCTTACGAGGGAAAAGGTGAACAGAAAACCGGCGACTGGTGCAGATTCTGCAAAGCAAAGCCTGTCTGTCAGGCGTGCAAAGAAGAAGCACTGGCTCTCTGCCGTGAGGATTTTCTTGACCTTGATGCAGGGGCATTTGATACAGCAGAGGAAAGTGACATGACTGCTCCTTACAAGGCAGACACACAGACAGCTGTATTCAAACAGCCAGGGCTGATTCCGCTTTCGGAGCTGTCCGAAATTCTGCCCACACTGAACAGAATTTCTTCATGGATTGAAGCAGTATTTGCTTTTGTAAGCAGTGAAGCCATCAATCACGGCGTTTCTATTCCTGGTTATAAGGTGGTCGAAGGCAGGAGCAAGCGTGTGTTCACGGACACAAAAGCCGTTGTGGACACGGCAGTTGCCAACGGCTACACCGATTTGTACAAGCAGTCGCTCATCACACTGACAGAATTTGAAAAGATGATGGGTAAGAAAAAATTCAATGAACTGCTCGGTTCCTATGTGGCAAAACCGCACGGAAAGCTGGCACTTGTGCCGGAAAGTGACCCAAGAGAAGCGGTTGATTTGACAGAACCGAGTCAGGAGTTTTCAGTTCTTCCTGATTAAGAATAACTATAATTTATAGGAGGTAATTGCATGGCAAATACAAGCACATCACCGTCTACGAAAGTAGTCGTTCCCTGCCGTATTTCTTTTGCAAACATCTGGGAGCCTAAAAGCATCAACGGCAGTGAGGAGAAATATTCCGTGTCCTGCCTGATTCCGAAGGACGACAAGGCAACTCTTGCCAAAATCAACAAGGCAATCGAGGCAGCAAAGGCAGCGGCAAAAGATAAGAAATGGGGCGGCAAGATTCCGCCGAATCCGAAGCTTCCTCTCCATGACG
>DGHF01000094.1 GCA_002392545.1 Ruminococcus sp. UBA3855 | reverse complement strand
GGCACAAGTGCCAGCTTTCCGGGCGGTTTCGCCACATAGGAGCCGAGCAGTTCGTTGAATTTTTTCCTGCCCATCATCTTTTCAAATTCTGTCAGTGTGATGAGCGACTGCTTGTATAAATCAGTGTAGCCGTTAGCGACTGCCGTGTCCACAACAGCTTTTGTGTCCGTGAACACACGCTTGCTTCTGCCTTCGACTACCTTATAACCTGGGATAGAAACACCGTGACTGATGGCTTCAGAACTAACAAAAGCAAATACGGCTTCAATCCATGAAGAAATCCTGTTCAGGGTCGGCAGAATTTTAGACAGCTCCGAAATGGGAATCAAGCTGGGCTGTTTGAATACAGCTGTTTGTGTGTCTGCCTTGTAGGGGGCAGTCATGTCGCTTTCTTCTGCTGTATCGAATGCTCCTGCATCAAGGTCAAGGAAATCCTCACGGCAGAGAGCCAGTGCTTCTTCCTTGCAAGCCTGACAGACAGGCTTCGCTTTGCAGAATCTGCACCAGTCGCCAGTTTTCTGTTCTCCCTTACCTTCATAAGCAAGCAGAGCAATCGGCTTGATGCTTTCTGCCCACTCATTCAGTTCCTGCACTGTCATTTCGCAGGTGCTGATATTTTCAAGTCTCGGCTGTACGATGGACATCCGCACGATTTCCACATCATAGATGTAGTCATAGGCATGCAAAGCCCCAAGCGCATACAGCATCATCTGCGGATTGTGGTCGGCATCCACAAAGATACCCTTGCCATTTTTGTAATCTACGATGTGAAGCAGTCCACGCCCCTGCTTGTCCTTTCCAATGACAATCATGTCACCAGTACCGAATCCGCTCGGTGCAATGTGGCTGTAATTGAGTTTCTCTTCCACCAGTGCCAGAGGTTCTGTGCCGTTTGCTTTCATTTCCTCAATGATGCTGATAATAAATTCTGCATAAACATCTGTTGCCTGTTCGATTTCTTCCGTGTAATACTCCGACTGCGGACGCTCCATGCGGTCATGCAGATATTTCCGCACCTTGTACTCGCACAGTTCATGTGCCGCCGTGCCTTCCTCTGCAAATTCGCTTGAAACATTGGGAAACTGTTCATTCAGCCGTGCGGACGGCGGACAGTTCAGCCATCTTTTTGCTGCTGATGCTGACAATACAGCATGAGTCCGGCTTGCATGGTTGATTTCATTGGGCGGCACTCCTGAAGCAGTCATTTTCTTCGCCATTTTCGTTACCTCCAATCAAAGCTGTGATACATCAGTGATGAATGCCTCATACTTGTCAGGCGGCAGTTCACTGACTTTCGCTGCTCCGTAAGTTTTCAGAATTACACCGATTTTCTCGCTGTTGCTGCGGTTCTGTTTAATTTTCTGCACAATGATTTTTGTGAGGTCATCAGCAGTAACAAAGGAAGCCTGTTCTTTTGCCTTTTGAGGCGGCTGTTCCTGCGGTGCAGGCATTTCCTGTTTTTTTGGTTCTGTATCGGACGGCAGTTCCTCCCCAGAAATGATTTCTTCAAAATCATCAAGATTAAGATTCTCTGGTAAGTTTTTTTGAGATTCGCCGTTAATCGCATAATCAGCCAGTTCCTTTGCAATGTCCGGCTCAACAGCTGTCAGGAGCTGAATCACACCGCCGAAAATTGTGCCGAGTGCATCAATCAGCTTTTTTGCATCCACCGGAATCGGCTCTGCTGTGGTGGAAGCAGAAGGGGCGGCATGAACCTTGTTTTTCTCAGTCTCCGTCATAAAGCGTTCCCTCCTCTTCATCATCCCAGTCGTCCCAGTCATCTTCAAAATCATCCAGCTCTGCACAGCAGGTTTTGTGACACTTCTGAGGCGGACTGCTGATTCCAAAGAAGATGCCGTTATCATCAACTTTCAGATACATGGTATCCGTCTCAATCTCCATGTCCGGAAGCAGAGCAGATGACACCGACATGAACTTAAACATATCGCTGATAGTCAGCGCAATATCAGCAGCATACTTGTCCAGCTCTGCTTCAATCTTATTAAGACTTTCATATTTTTCAGCAGCAACTGCGGAACTGACACGCCTGCTTTTTTCAGCAGAGAATCGGCTGCCTTTGTGACGGTTCTTCGGGATTTTGTTGTTTGGTGTAGGCATAAGCATTTCCTTTCTGTTTCGGTCTGTGACCGATATAAGATGTAAACGGAACGGCTACGGCAGTCACCACAGCCGTTATTTTCTGAAGGTCTGTCAAGAGCCTCTACTATATACCATTTCGAGAGGGTAAAATGGCGGGGTCAACCGAAATATTTTTTTGCTTTTTGGGATGCATATCTTAAATGTTCTCTAACAGTTGCTCGTGAATTATTTAATATAGTTGCAATCTGCTGCTGTGTCCAGCCATACTTATGATAAAGAATAAAAACCTCACGCTGCTTGTCCGTCATTCCAGCCAGCATTTTTTCTCTTGTTTCTCTGCGGATAACGGCATTAAGCGGGTCAACACCGAGTGTCTCATCGTCCCAGACAAAGTTCAAGCCTTCCCAGTCGATATCTTCCGGCTCTATTTCAACTTCATCATCCTCAGAACTTTCATTATTCTTTGTATCCGCATTTCCAAAGCCACGGTTCAGCTTCTGTGTGATACGTTCCTCGCCGAACAGCGCAATCACCGGCATCCATTTCCATGCTGCAAAGCCGTCTTCCGGCAAACCGGCAGTTTCTCTCAGATAGTCCTTTTCTGCATCACGCAGCTTATTAAAACAGTAAGTAAATCTGGTGCAGTACGGAAGCCACAGGACAGAGTATCTGCCGAAACCATTCTCATACAGGGCATAGCCGTTCCGGAACACACTGATACCGCACATTTTAACAACAGCTTCACCGCTTTCTGCGAGGAGAGCCGCTCTTTTCGGGGTTCTGCCGGTTCTTTTCTGCCCTGCTTCCAAGCCGAGGATGGTCAGAAGTTCGCCGAAAGTGGTTCTAGGGGTGATTGCAACATCCGCTGTGATGTTCTTGATATTTTTGATATTTTCCATAATAAAGTCCTTTCTGCAAGGAACACATCAGGCGGCAGATGCTCACAGTACAGACTTCGATGCGAACTGCAATCCCGTAAAAAGGGCACGCAGGCAGCAGATGTTCGTAAGAATACAGTTATCCCGTCATCAGGCAGTCGATATTCCAACTGTCTGGTTTGATATGTATCCTTTTGTGAGCATCTGTCCGCCAGTGCGCGCCCTGACTAACAAATGTGATTTATTTATATCACTGAATTACTTTCAGTAATAAACTCGTTGATTTCCTCACCAGATACTGTTCTGATGCATCCGGATATACATTTATAATAGAGAGGAATCTGAGAGTGTGCGGATTAGAATTTTTTCAGGCAGTCAGAACCGTGTCGTTAAAACAGTTATCAGTCACTTCACCGTCACCTGTGTACAGCCTGAATCCCTCTTCCGTGAAAACCTTCACCGGAATGCTGTGCTTCTGAGCTTCCTTGATTTCAGCCGACATACCATAGCTGATGCGAGGACTGACAATCCAGAGAGCCTCACACTTTCTCAGCACTTCCAGCCCCATGTTCATACCGAGTGTTCTTTCCATCGGCTTGTCATCGTCCAGAAACTGCGGAAAATAGAGATGGGGTGCAACCGGAATAAAGCCACGGACAGCAGCGAATGTGCAGGCATCGCAGGCAAGGCGGAGATTTGCTTTCAATTCATCAGGATGCGCTGAAACATCAGGAGAAACCGGACGGAGAGGAGAACAGATGTAGACAAACGGATGCTCTGCGAGGCTCTCTGCGCTGTTCTCTGCGAGGTTCTGATTTGAAATTTTTTCTTTCATGGTAAAAACTTCCTTTCTGAAAATAAGAGATAAATAAGAATAATGTGGATGGGCATAAAAGCAGCCGGCTGCATACAGGATGGCAGAACATACAGCTATATTCTTCATTTCCGGACACAGCTACTGCGTAAAATCACTGCTCCATTGAAAGCTTTTGAAGTATTTGCTGCATGAACATCTGCATGCCGTATGCATCCGGCAGTGAAATGTTATTTTACAGTTCAAAGGATGGAGATGAAGCTTGTCCAGTTCGGTTCCTTGACTGTATCTTTATTGTAGCATATCTGAAAGAAAAAAAATTATTACTTGCGTAAAGATTTGATCAAAATCTTTACGTTTCCGATAATTCTTTTTTCAAATTTTGTGTTATAATAAAAGATTAGGCTTCTAATGCTGTCTCAACAATCAACTTTACAGACACAAACAAAAATCGCTCTCATGTTGAGGGCGATTATATGGTGTCTACCATTGCATTGAACATTTTTGTAAGAGTTTTCTGATTATCAAAAGATTTAGTTTTTAACTTCATAACCACTATCGACATATCTGTTGATATATTTGAATACTGATCCAGCCCCTGCGGCTGAAGACAATCAAGAGAAACTTTAAGGGCTTTGGCAATCGCTATGAGAGTCTGTACTCTTGCAAATCTCTGACCAGACTCAATCTGCGAAAGTGCTGCAGCAGAGATGTCTGCCTGAACAGCCAGCTCGGCAGCACTCATTCCCAGCTGTTCTCTTCTTGCTACGATTCTTGCACCCATTTCAGCGGCTTCAGGATTATATGTATTCATAGTATTTCCTCACTTGCTTGCATATTTATCTTCTTTACTTTCACTCTGCATCAATCCAGATTTTTCAGAATAAATTTTGAAATTCACAAAAACAGTTTTTAATACAAAATGCGGTATTGCGTTTGTTAAAAACAACTAAAAATTTCAACTTAGAAGATATAAAATATTATAACATTTCCAAAT
>DGHF01000127.1 GCA_002392545.1 Ruminococcus sp. UBA3855 | reverse complement strand
AAGTGCCATGAATGAAAATCCCTCTGCAAAATTCGCCGTTGAGATTCATGCCTATGTGGTGAAGGATTACAGCGAGGAAGAAAAACAGTTTCAGTCAGAGCATTACATGGATGGAAAGAGTTATGCCGAAATCCTCAATACTTTGCATGAGAAAAGTGAATCCCAATATACCAAAGAAGAAAAAGAACTTGCTTGGCAGATTTGGGGCGAAACTCATGCTTATATCCATACCCTCTATGAAGAACAGGAAAGCCGTGAACCCGAATGGCTCAAAGAACAGGGTATCAATGTTGTCAGCCATGACGAAAGCGGAATGTTCAATTATGCCATTGTCACCCATGAACAGCTTGAAAATTTCCCCGTCAGTGAAACATCCGGCTATAAAATTTTCTTGACGACGTTGGACAGTGTAGACGAAACCGCTCGTGTCAATAGTCAGAAAATCAGCAAGGAATTAAAGGAACATATCGGATTTGGCGAAACCAGTATTCCGGTATCTGTCAGGTATCGCCCTTATGATGATTCCAAAGTGGAAGAAATGATTCAGGCTGAAGTTGACAAAGCCCTTGAAGGAATTCCGGCTGATGAAATCCAAGAAAAAGAAGTGGAAATTCGTATTCGTGCAAGATGGGATATTATCAATAATCTGTATACCACCCAAGGGGAAAGCATCATTTCTGAAATGGAAATTCCGGAAGAATCCATGATGTTTTCCAGCAAATATATTCCGTTAATCATCTGCAATCTTTCCCCTGAACAGATTGTACAGTTTTCCAACCGTGACGACATTCAAGAGCTGTCCTATTATGAAGATGAATCCATTCCGTTTGATGCCACAATCGAAGATGATTTTGTCGGCGGTCGTGTGGTTACCATGGTAAAGACAAAATACAGTAAGGCTTCTGAAAATTGGACTCCGGAATATATAAATGATGCATTGGGTATCACGGATATTGCATATGTAAATCCGATTCTGGTTGACCAAGGCACGGGCAGACGTTGCATATTTATTGGTTTGAACGACGACACCAAAGAAACCGCTCTCGCAGTCGCTCAGAAACTTGATAACACAGATTGGTTTTACAGCGTGGATTTGGATGGAATGTCTTATCATACTGAATTGGTCAAGAATGACGAAACTGGCGACATTGACGGAAGCGGAGAAGTGAATATTGTGGATGTGCTTGCACTGAATCAATATCTCCTTGGTGTTTATGAGCCGGATAATGCTGGTATCAGCTCCGCAGACGTGAACCATGACGGAAACGTGGACGATGCAGATTCTATGATGCTCCTGAAATCCCTCGTCGGGCTGGAGACATTGCAGTAATTGTGAACTTTTTCCCCACGAAAGAAAGGTGATTCCCATGAAGTAAATCAATCATGAATCAAAATTAAATCTGATAATTTGAAGGAGGTTTTACTATGAATAAACTTAAGAGATTGGCACTGCTGATGATGGCTCTTTCTGTGACTGCCACATATGGAGCAGTACCACTGTCAGCAGTGGCAGAAGAGGAAACAGGAATACAAATCCAGTCGGAAACAACACTGGATAGAGCATTTTCTCTCTTTGTTTCTGAAAAGCTGTTAGCGGAAATTGAATCTGGTAAACAGGCGATTGAGGTTGTTGTGTTTTACAAAAATCTGGATTATTCAGGGATTATACAGAAAGTTACCCAAAAAGGTGAAGAATATCGTCAATCCTTGAATCCAGAAGTTTACACACCAGACGAAATCAACGAAATGACTGGCGAGTTCAAGAATAAACTGAATGCGGAATTGGTAGAATCTGCCCTGAATGCCTACCGCAAAGAGATTTGTGAATCCTTGGGCATTGCAATGGAAGATGCAGATTTTAGCGGTGGTGGCAACAGTATGGTATGCACACTGACCCCCGAACAGATTATGACCGCAACAAAAAGCGACTGGTTCAGCAGAAAAATTATTCTGGAATCGGAAATTGTCACTGCGGAAGAGCTGGGATATGAAGCAGTTTTGGCGGACGGTGATTCCACAGAATCCGCAAAGGATTGGAATTATTATGCATCCTTGGACGATTATTCCGTATACTGCGAATACTGCACGGCGCACGGCTATGAAATTCAGGAGGAATTGCCATCCAGAGAAGAACTCCCCGATTACAATGCTCTGCATTATGGTGTCAAGTCTGGTTCTACGCTTGTTCATGCTGGATTTGAATTTATTCTTGCTAATGATGTTTCATTCCCGAACGAAAAGTATAATGAAGTCCGCTACAATATGGATTATTTCGGATTCCCTCAGGAATGGTTTCCAAATGTGGAGGATGCAAGCATTTACATCACCAATTATGGCGGAAATATTTACATCCAGTTTTACGAAACGGAATACACAAAGAATTTGACAGATGATGTTATCAATGCATATCGTGTGGTACTGACCGTTGAAAATTCTCAGTTCAGTCAGGAATACCCCATTGTATATGCTGAAATTTCGAAGCCTATTGGAAATCAGGTTGCCGGCGACATTGACGGAAGCGGAGAAGTGAATATTGTGGATGTGCTTGCACTGAATCAGTATCTGCTTGGTGTTTATGAGCCGGATAATGCTGGTATCAGCTCCGCAGACGTGAACCATGACGGAAACGTGGACGATGCAGATTCTATGATGCTCCTGAAATCCCTTGTCGGATTAGAAACGCTGGAATAAACGAATTTGATAAGTGAAAGAGGTTACATTTTTGCAGGGGACGGGATGCCGTCCCCTTTCTGTGCAAAATTGCTGAATTTAATTTCAAAATGTCGTAAAATGTCGTATTTTCAGAAAGTTATTGACAAATTTATGCATTTGTGGTATAATATAGATAATATCAATTAGGAGGTGTTCGTAATGAACAGATTTAAGAAAATGCTTGCCGTTCTTGTTGCTGTGACAATGATTGGCGGGGGCATGAGCATGGTAGCAAATGCAGAAGAAAAGCTGATTGCTCCTGTGCAGGAAAAGGAAGTTGTTGCGGAATTTGTACAACAGATGGGTGCATTAAACGTTGATGCTATTACTGCTGAGCAGTTGCAAACAGTGTTGACAAATTCGAGTGGAAATTATTACCATCATTATGACAGTCTGTGTAGTGAAATTGATGAAGAATTTCCGTATTTGAAAACCTTTACAGGTGAACATATTGCTTTTGTTACTAGAGTTACTGGAATTGGTTCTGGTCTTACTGTAGGCACAAATCGCTATGTAGATTTTTATGTAAATGAAAATATTGTAGGTGAAATTACAAAGAACAATTTTTCTTCTGGTGTGGTGACAGTGAAGTCAGTTCCCAAATCAGGTGGGTCAGCAGCCTGTCGTCTTTATCGTATTTACTTTGATGTGACCGCTGAAATTCCCAATGGGGCAGTTTTATTTACTTTCAACTTTCCAGATGCTGTAGTGTATAATAATGCCAACATCCCATGTGAGTACACTTTACATGAAAATACTTCGCAATATTCTACAAATCCTTCTTTTGTCCTTAACGCTCAAAGTGGTGTTGCTCAAACTAGTGTGTACAAGTGTCACTATGCTCGGGGTGATGTGAATCATGATGGTGTTGTGGATAGTAATGACAGTCAGCTAATTTTAAGTTCTTTGGTTGGTTTGGTAACTCTTGAAGAAAACCGAACCGCATTAGATGAGATTTCTTTCCAACAGGCTGCCGATTTTAACCAAGATGGTTCTGTTAACCTTGTTGATGTACTAAGTATTAATCAGTCTTAATCAGCAAGCAAGAAGGGGGGGATTTTTATGAAAAAAATTCTTTGTCTGCTTTCCAGCTTTGTGGTTTGTGCGTCAATGGCTGTATTTCCAGTTTTCGCCAAAGAAGAGGTTGAAACAGCCCCCAGCATTGGAGCGAGGGAACATATTGATTTTGTAACAGCTGGTGATACATGTCTTCGACTTGAGGCAGGTGCGAAAAATTGTTATGTGCAATTTCGTGTTAATGAGGATGTTTTAGGAAAAATTACAAAGAATGATTTTTCCTCTGGTGCAGTGACAGTAAAAGCAGTTTCTCGTGAAACCGTTGAAATTCCTGAAGAAATTGGAGAAGTTGATTATTCTCCTTATTACTGGTATCGTCTTTTTTTTGACGTAACATCTGATATTCCAGATGGAACAGTTTTGTTTACTTTTAATTTTCCTGATACTGTAAGTGGCGACGAAACGTATTTCAAGGAAATAACCTTCGGAAATTCTCAAAATACTACTGATGCTTTTGACTGCCAGAGAATTTCGACTGTGTATGTGTATTATTATGCTTATGGAGACGTTAATCATGATGAGGTGATAAGTATTTCAGATGTGCTTGCACTGAATCAGTATCTGCTTGGTGTTTATGAGCCGGATAATGCTGGTATCAGCTCCGCAGACGTGAACCATGACGGAAACGTGGACGATGCAGATTCTATGATGCTCCTGAAATCCCTCGTCGGATTAGAAACGCTGGAATAAATGAATTTGACAAATGAAAGAGGTTACATTTTTACAGGGGACGGGATGCCGTTCCCTGTTTTTTTGATTTTCTGACAGAATTTGATAAAAAAATGAAAAAATCCTCTTGCTTTTTTCGCCGTTTTATGGTATGATATAAGTTGAGCATGTTATATATGAATTGACAATGCTGAATTTTTCGTGCATTGGCACGGGTAGGGAGCGAACTTATGCCAAAGAAACAGGATATTCACAAGATTATGATTATTGGTTCAGGACCTATTATCATTGGTCAGGCGTGTGAGTTTGACTATTCCGGAACGCAGGCTTGCAAGGCTCTGCGGAAACTGGGGTATGAAATTGTACTGGTCAACTCTAACCCTGCAACCATCATGACAGACCCTGACGTGGCGGACATCACTTACATTGAACCGCTGAACCTGTCAAGACTGACACAGATTATCGAAAAGGAAAGACCGGATGCATTATTGCCGAACCTCGGCGGACAGTCCGGCTTGAATCTGTGTTCGGAACTTTCAAAGGCTGGTGTACTGGACAAATACAATGTCAAGGTCATTGGTGTGCAGGTGGATGCCATCGAACGTGGTGAGGACAGAATCGAATTTAAAGAGACTATGACGAAACTCGGCATTGAAATGCCTCGGTCTCATGAAGCATATTCCGTGGAAGAGGCTGTGAAGATTGCAGAGGAATTGCATTATCCGGTTGTACTGCGTCCGGCTTATACCATGGGCGGTGCAGGCGGTGGCATGGTGTACAATGTCGAAGAGCTGAAAACCGTCTGTGAAAGAGGTTTGCAAGCTTCTCTGGTGCATCAGGTACTTGTTGAGGAATGTATCAGCGGTTGGGAAGAACTCGAATTAGAGGTTGTCCGTGATGCGAAGAATAACATCATTACAGTATGTTTCATTGAAAACATTGACCCGATTGGTGTGCATACTGGGGACTCTTTCTGTTCTGCACCGATGCTGACCATTTCCGAAGACGTACAGAAGAAATTGCAGGAATATTCCTATAAGATTGTAGAAGCCATTGAAGTTATCGGCGGTTGCAACTGTCAGTTTGCACATGACCCAGTTACAGGCAGAATTGTTGTTATCGAAATCAATCCGAGAACTTCCCGTTCGTCTGCACTGGCATCCAAGGCGACAGGTTTCCCGATTGCGTTAATTTCTGCAATGCTGGCTTGTGGTCTGACACTGGATGAAATCCCGTGCGGAAAGTACGGCACTCTTGATAAATACGTACCGGACGGCGATTATGTTGTTATCAAGTTCGCAAGATGGGCTTTCGAAAAATTCAAGGGCGCAGAGGACAAACTCGGCACACAGATGAGGGCTGTCGGGGAAGTCATGTCCATTGGCAAGACCTACAAAGAAGCATTCCAGAAGGCAATCAGAAGCCTTGAAACAGGTCGTTACGGTCTGGGCTTTGCGAAGAATTTCCACGAAAAATCAAAAGACGAATTGCTTGCAATGCTGAACTATCCCACAAGTGAACGGCAGTTCATCATTTATGAAGCACTCCGCAAGGGCGCAGAAATTGAGGAAATTTATGACCTGACCAAAATCAAGCACTATTTCTTACAGCAGATGAAGGAACTTGTTGACGAGGAAGAAGCACTTCTGAAAAATAAGGGCACTGTACCGGCTGAAAATGCACTCAGACAGGCGAAATTGGACGGATTTTCTGACAGATATCTCAGCCAGATTCTGGAAGTATCAGAAGAGGATATTCGAAACGCTCGTTATTCCTACGGTATCAAGGAAGCGTGGGAGGGTGTTCATGTTTCCAGTACACAGGATTCCGCCTATTATTATTCTACCTATCACCTGACAGAGGACAAGTCCCCCTGCAATACTGACA
>DGHF01000213.1 GCA_002392545.1 Ruminococcus sp. UBA3855 | reverse complement strand
ATAATGCAGGTGCATTAAGTCCAGATTGCCGATTTTCAGAAAATCCCGTTCTTCATAAAGGCGCATATTTGACATGACCCACATCTTGATAAACTGGTCTATTCCTGCGATTGCTATGATACAGAGGGCTGAAATAATGAGCAATTCCTATTCTCTCCTTTCAAAAAATGGCGGTCTGCCGTCCCAAACAGACGGCTAAACCGCCGTAAATTGATGTTATCTAAACTTAGGATTCTGAAATATATAATTTGACACTTTTAATTATAGAAATCTGAAAATTTATATCCTTTTGAAGAAAATAGTATCAACTTATATGTTTACCGTTCCTTATTCGCCTACCACTCCGGCACAACGCTTGCAAAGTGTCGGATGCAGGGTAATCTTGCCGACTTCTTCGGAGTAGCACCAGCATCTTTCACACTTGTTGCCGGATGCCTTTTCAATGGTGATATTCATTCCTGTTTCACCAGAAACTTCGCCTGTCTGAACTTCGACAGCCGATACAATGAATACATTTTTCAATTCCGTGTAGCTGTTCAGACGTTCAGCCGTCTTTCCATCTGCGACTGTAATAGTCACCTTTGCTTCGAGAGACTTACCAATTACCTTTTCATTACGCTTTTCTTCCAGCTTCTTGTTGACTGCTTCACGAACTGCATAAATTTCATTCCACTTTGCTGTGAATGCTTCATCAGCAGAAATGCCTGTCTTGCCGTTGAACTGGTTCAGGAATACACTCTGTGCATTATCAGAAGACTTGTGAGGAAGATTCTGCCAGATTTCTTCGCCTGTAAAGCTCAAAATCGGTGCAATCATTCTTGTGAGAGAATCTAAAATGATATACATTGCTGTCTGTGCTGTTCTTCTTGTCGGAGAATCAATCTTTTCACAATACAGTCTGTCCTTGATAATGTCAAGGTAGAAACTGGACAAATCCACGGTACAATAATTGTGAATTGCATGGAATACGACGTGGAAATCATATGCATTGTAGCCTTCCATTACCTTGTCTGTGACTGCATCCAAACGCATCAATGCCCATTTATCCAGTTCTTCCAATTTGTCAAGGGATACCATATCTGTATCGGGGTTGAATTCTGTTTCGCCGTCGCTCAGGTTGCCGAGGATATAACGAGCGGTATTTCTGATTTTGCGGTACTGGTCAGAAAGCTGGCTCAAAATGTCCTTTGAAATTCTGATGTCGCTGTGATAGTCGGAGGAGGCTACCCACAAACGCAAAATGTCTGCGCCGTACTGCTCAATGATTTCTTCTGGAGCAATGCCATTTCCAAGAGATTTGTGCATTGCCTTGCCTTCGCCGTCAACTACCCATCCATGTGTACAAACAGATTTGTAGGGAGCTGTCCCCTTATATACGACAGAGGTCAGCAGGGAAGACTGAAACCATCCTCTGTACTGGTCTGCACCTTCCAGATACAAATCAGCAGGCCATGTGGTTTCATCATAATTTTCCAGTACTGCTGTATGTGATACACCGGAATCAAACCATACGTCCATGATGTCATATTCTTTGGTGAATTTCGTGCAACCGCATTCACACTTTGTATCTGCCGGAATCAGTTCGGAAACGTCTTTCAGCCACCATGCATCTGACCCCTCTTTTCTGAATACGTCTGCAATGGATTTGACGGTCTTGTCTGTTACAATCGCCTTTTTGCAGTCCTGACAGTATACAACCGGAATCGGCACACCCCATGTTCTCTGACGGGAAATGCACCAGTCACTTCTGTCACGAACCATGCCTTTAATTCTGTCTTCGCCCCATTCAGGAATCCACTGTACATCTTCAATCGCTTTGATTGCTTTTTCCTTGAATCCTGCCACGGAACAGAACCACTGTTCTGTTGCACGGTAGATAATCGGGGAATGACATCTCCAGCAATGCGGATACTGGTGTTCAATGTTCTGCATTGCCAGCATTGCACCCAGTTCCACAAGTTTCTCTGCAATCTTCTTATTGGCTTCGGAAGTATCCAGTCCGGCAAATTCTCCGGCTTCCTCTGTCTGATAGCCCTTAGAGTCTACACATACAATGATACCAATATCGTCATAATTCTTGCAGACTTCAAAGTCTTCTACACCATAACCGGGGGCGGTGTGTACGCATCCTGTACCACTTTCGAGTGTGACATGGTCGCCGACAATAATCGGGGAGGGTCTGTCATACAGGGGGTGCTTTGTTTTCATGCCTTCCAGTTCTGCACCGGTGAAAATGTGGTCTGTGGTGTAATCCTTGATTCCGGCTGTCTCCATAACACCCTTGACGAGTTCGTCAGCCATGACATAATATTCGTCGCCGTTCTTGACGAGAGTGTAATTATATTCAGGTCCTACGCAAATTGCCAAGTTACCCGGAATTGTCCATGTAGTTGTTGTCCAAATAACGAAATATACGTTGTCCAGATTCAAGCCTAATTTTGTGAAAATGCCCTTGTCATCCGTTACACGGAATTTTACATAGATAGAACGGCAGGGGTCATTCTGATATTCAATTTCTGCTTCTGCCAATGCTGTGTTACAGTCCGGACACCAATAAACCGGCTTTAAGCCCTTGTATAAATAGCCGTCTCTTGCCATCTTCCCGAATACTTCCACCTGACGTGCTTCATATTCCGGTCTTAATGTCAAATAGGGATGGTCATAATCGGCAATTGTTCCCAGACGCTTGAACTGCTTTTTCTGGTTTTCCACGTGAGTCAATGCAAAATCCTTGCAAGCTTTACGCAGTTCAACAGGCGGAATTGCACCGTTTTCCACACCCATTTCCTTGAGGGCTTTCAATTCAATCGGGAGTCCGTGAGTATCCCACCCCGGAATGTAGGGTGCATAATATCCGGTCATGTTCTTGTACTTGAAAATAAAGTCCTTCAGGGTCTTGTTGAGAGCTGTTCCAATATGGATTGTACCATTCGCATAGGGAGGACCATCATGGAACATGAATGAGGGCTTTCCTGCATTTGCCTGCATCATGAGGTCATAAAGTCTTTCGGTTTCCCATTTTGCAAGTACATCCGGTTCACGCTTGGGGAGATTGCCACGCATGGGGAAACTGGTTTTGGGCATATTAAGGGTTTCTTTATAATCCTGTGCCATTGATAATTTCATTTCCTTTCTGAATCAAATTATGCCTTTGATTTTTTATCAAGCTTGGTTTTTTCTTCTGACTTGGGGTCAGGGAGAATGTCATTGAAACGAGATTCAAAAGCCTGTTCTGCTTCCTTGTCGGAGAATCTTTCTTCGCTGAAAATGTCACCGCTTTTTTTAGGAGTTGGCTTTTTTTCCTTGCTTTCTTTTTCAGAGGTCTTGCCTGCGGATTCTACCTCTGCGACGGTTTCACGGATGATTTTCTTTGCATCTTCGGCAGTGATAGAACTGGTGCTGTCTTCGCCGTCTTCTGTGTCTACTTCCGGCATAGCGGAAATGACTTCCAGATGTTCTTTGTACATATCAAACAGACTGCGCTTGAAGTCGGCAACCATCTGACGAGCTTTTTTCAAGTCTTCATGTGCTCTTTCGATTTCAGCGGCATTTTTCTGCATTGCAATTTCATGCTGTCTTGTTGCCTCGTCAATCAGAATGGCAGCTTCACCTTTTGCCTTTTCCAGAATCTGGTTGGCTTTTTCATTGGCTTCTGCAACGATTCTGTGTCCCTGCTTCTGTGCATCAAGGAGGGCGTCCTTAATGGCTTCCTCGTCCTTCATATACTCACGAACCTTGTCAGCGAGTACCTGAATTTTGTGATTGCTGTCCTCTCGTTCGTTATCGATTTCGATAAAAGTGGCTTCGAGTTTTCCAAGAAATTCGTCAACGTCTTCCGGACGATACCCCCAAGCCGCTTTCTCAAATCGCAAGTCTCTGATGTCCTGTGCATTCATCATTGTACATTCACCTCAATATAAAATTATTTTATAAAAATTGCTCTATGGTAATATGAAGCCGTCCTTTTTTGGTAGGCTCACCGACTTCCTTTAAACGGAATTTTCCATGACCACGGACAGAAAACACGTCTCCGGCTTTCAGGAGCTTGTCAGGCTGTAAAACTTCCTGATAATTCAATGTCACTATTCCTGAACGAATCATTACTAAGCATTGCCCTCTGCCCTGATTGAGTGCTGTTCTTAAAATGGCATCCAGCCGAGGGGTGGAAACTGTTCCGGAATATTCCTTGATATTCTGGTGATAGTCATCTGCAAAAGGAACGGCATCTGTCACCTTTACCCCGATTCTCCCGATTTTGGTCATGCTCATGCCTACGGAAACCCCTGCACCTGTGACAAAACACTGCACTCTTCCGGATGTTACCAGAATGTCGCCGACAGTATCACGCTGTATCTGCTGTGCCATCAGCGAACCGAGTACATCTCTGTGTGTGATATGGTACGCTTCCGGAAACGTGAATGTCAGGCATGAAATCGGATATTCTTCATCCGTGGGGGGCAGGTCTTCCGGATGGATACAGAGAATTCCTCTCTCTGCATCTGGATAACCACCGAAAAAACGGTAAGTTCCGGCACGAAGTCCAGCCTTTGCAAGGTTGTATTGTCTCTGGTCAAGAAATGCTGTAAAACTCCTGTATGCTCCTCTTCTGACAAAATCCTGAATATGCGCCAGAAGAATGCGGTCATCCTGCTGGTTCATGGATTAAATCACAACTCCATTGTTTTCCAGTTCCGCTGCCAAATCATCCCCGATAAATCCGACATTATAGGGGGTAATGATATAGGTTAGATTGGCAACCGGTTTCAGGCTTCCGCTGATGGCATACGAAACACCAACCAGAAAATCAATAATTCTTCTGCGGTTTTCCGGTGATGCCTTTTCCAGATTTAAGACAACGGTTTTTCTGCCAATCAAATGGTCTGCAATGGGCTTTGCATCTACAAATACTTCCGGCTGTACAAGGACAACCTGCAATTGTGCTGTTGCTTGAATATTCACGATGTTTGAACCACCTTCCCTGCCAGCAGGGGCTTCTTCGCTGGTATTGGAGTGCTGTTGAGGGATTTCTGAAACATTCGGTGCAGAAGAGCCACGGTCTTCCGGCATATCAGACGGAAAGAAAAATTCCCTCATATTCTTGAAAATTTCCATCATCTTCTCCTTTTCTCCGCATGAATCAAAATTCTGGTATCGGGCGCATACGGTCGCCCAGTCCGTCATGTATAATGTCTTGCACCGAAAAGTGCTGAGCCAACTCTGACAAGGTTTGAGCCGTGCAGAATCGCTTCTTTGTAGTCGTCGCTCATTCCCATAGAAAGAATCTGCATATCCGTGTCAGGGAGTTCCTTCGTTTTCAGGAAAACTTCTTCCATCTTTTCAAGAAAATAGGTATCCTGACATGGGGGCGGAATGGTCATCAGTCCGCACACATGGACGTGGGGAAGTTCCTGCACTTGTTTCAGTAATTCGGGAAGAGTTTCGGGGGTTGTGCCGCTCTTTGTTTCTTCACCGCCAATGTTCACTTCTAAAAGAATATTCTGTATCAGTTCATGTTTTGTCGCCTGCTTCTCGATTTCCTGTGCCAGTGACAGGCGGTCAACGGAATGAATCAGCCGGACATTTCCTATCAGGTACTTGACTTTGTTCGCCTGCAATGCGCCAATGAAATCCACCGGAACACCTGAACGGTAGGCATCCCGTTTCGACTGCCACTCCTGCACACGGTTTTCCCCTAGGAGCTTGATTCCGCAGTCAATTGCCACATTCACGAGAACAGGGTCAACCGTTTTCGTGACTGCCATAAATGCAATATCTTCCGGAGAACGACCGCTCTGAACGGCGGCTTCTGCAATTCCTTCCGAAATTCTTGCGTAATTTTCACAAACCTGTTTATTGTCCATCTGCATCAATTCCTTTCCTGATGATGGAATCATACAACATTAAGTAACCATTTTCTTTTGTTTGCGCTGAAATGACATAATCCACACCCTCATAAACTACGTTGAGTTTCCGAAATTCCGGCTGTTCGCCGTTGAGGATGTAAACGCCTCTGGCTGTCTGTGTTTCGCCTGTCTCTTCATCTGTGAAAGTTTTAAAGTGAATCGCACTTCTGGGGACTTTGATTCCCTGATAATCCGCACGAATAATTTCTACGTTTTCTGTACGGTGCTGTACAAGGTCGTGGGTCATTGTTTCGCACGTCACAACAATCACACTTTTTTCGGGGTCATCGGAAGGGTTGACATTGGTGATTTCGCCTTTGACAATTTCGGAAGTAGAGGCAAATTTCAGGGAAACCCTGTCACCTTTCTGATAAATCCGCTCGGAATTGTCCACCACTGCTGCAAGTCCCCACTGATAACTGCTGATGAGTTTTCCCACAATACCGTTGTTGTTGCTGGGGTTGTCCCTCACGTTGGCAAGCTGTTCAGGGGTGAGGTTGTCAAGGGTCTGCATACTGAATTGATTTTCGTATCCGTCCGCATAGCTGACAAAATAAGAGGCTTCCTCTGCCGGAATCACGTCAAGGGGTTCTTCCTGAGAGTTCCGCAGGGCTTCCAGTTCTGCTTCCAAGCTCTGTATTTTCACCGTGTATCCGGCATCTTTTCCAGTAACAAGCTGGTAAGTGGAAAGAAGAACCACCATTTCTTCACGCTGTGACTGCAATTCCGTAAAATCGTCCTGTTCCCTGTGATACAGGAAATTTTTATAATCCTGCATGAACAGGTCAGAAATGTTGGAAGGCTGGGCAGTTTTGGTTGTTCCGGGGTTGGAAATGCGCTCCAGCAGTGCAAGCTCGTTTTCAAGCATTGCGATTCTCTGCTTGATTTCAATTTGTGTTTCCGAAGAATACACGTTTGCAATGACACTGCCAATTCCCAATTTTCCGCCGTCCGAAACTTCGTAACTGATGACACCATTTCCGTTGTATGTCACGACTTTTTCATCACGGATAAACACTCCCTGCACACTTTCCGAATCGCTCCCGACAGAAAGCAGGGCGGTTTCTGTGACATAGTTCTGCTTGACTGCCTTGACTGCCACATTCACAACCGTGATGATAATAAAAATCGCTACCAGTACGAGGACAACCGTTAAAGTGCCGTTATTCATGGATTACTCCGGCTTGTCCTGTTCTGCATCCAGAATCGAAACTGGACGAGATGGGGCAATGGTCGAAATGGCATGTTTGTAAACAAGCTGTTGCTGTCCCTGACAATCAAAAATTACAACGTAATTGTCAAAGCCCTTGACAATGCCCTTGCACTGGAAACCATTCACAAGATAAGTTGTGACGAGAATTTTTTCCTTTCGTGCCTGATTCAGGAATGTATCCTGAAGGTTCATCATTTTATTCATGAGTAAAATCTCCTTTCTTTTGGTACACCACCAGACCATTTTTCCGGTGGTGTCAGTGTCTCCTTACGGATTTAAACACTTATTATCCATTATATCACATTTTTTCAATTTTGGCTATGATTTTTTCTGCTTTTTCAGAAAGTTTTAGCACTTTGTCATATTCGTATACTTTCAACCAGCGAATTTGAGCGTTTCGCCTAAACCATGTCAGCTGTCGTTTGGCATAACGTCGGGTTTCCTGTCGTAAAACGTCAAGACAGCTTTCTAAATCTGCCGTGCCGTCAAGGTAGGGAAGAAGTTCTTTGTAGCCAATTGCAGAAGAGGCGGTCTGCATTTCCTGCCCTCTTGCCTGCCGGACTTCCTCAATCAATCCCATTTCTGCCATCATGTCAACCCGTTTGTTGATTCTGGAATATAACACTTGTCTGTCCCAGTCCAGCCCTATCATGATACTGTCATAAGGGGACGGACGAGAAATATTCTGCTTCTTGTATTCCGTGAAAGTCATTCCGCTTGTCAGACAAACTTCCAGCGCACGGATTAAACGGACGGAATTATTCGGATGTATCTTTTCACAGGCTTTGGGGTCGATTGCCTGTAATTCTGCATATAATTTTTCGTTTCCCTCGGTTGCAAGACGGTTTTCCAATTCTTGGCGGACGGTGCTTTCCTGTTCTGGCTGAAATTCCATCCCCGACAAAACAGAATCAATATACAATCCTGTCCCCCCCACCATGATGGGCTGTTTCCCTCTTGCATGGACTTCCTGAATTTTTTCATTGGCGAGTTTCACATAATCCGCCACCGAAAAACGCTCAGAACGTGGAATGATACTGATTAAATGATGAGGAATGCCCTGCATTTCTTCCTGTGTGGGTTTGGCGGTGGCAATGTCCAGCCCTTCATAAATCTGCATCGAATCCGCCGAAATCACTTCACCGTCAAGCCGTTTCGCCAGTTCCACTCCTAATGCCGTCTTTCCGGAGGCTGTCGCCCCAACAATGGCAATGACCTTGATTTTTTCCATTGAGTTCACTTCCTTTCCATTTTAGGAGAGTAAAGCTGTCAACTCCTCCAGCAATTCCCTGCACTCCTTGTCAGAGAGTTCATCAACATTGGTTTTGCGGAGACGTTCCGGAATTTTGGATTCCTGCGCCATCCCGAAAGTGATTTGTTCGGAATGCTCCTTGACAGCGATTTCAGGGGCTTGCTGTTCCATCTCGGTCAGAATTTCCCTTGCACGTTTTAAAACGGCGGTCGGGAGTCCTGCCAGCTTTGCAACATCAATTCCATAGCTGTCATCTGTTCCACCCGAAACAATTTTTCTCAGGAAACGAATTCCGTCCTTTCCCTTGCGCACGGCAATACTGAAATTTTTGATTCCCTGCATTTCGCTTTCAAGGGCTATCAATTCATGATAATGCGTTGCAAACATGGTTTTGCATCCTAAATTTTTGTTTCCGCAGATATACTCTGCGACTGCCCTTGCAATGCTGATGCCGTCAAATGTGGAAGTTCCTCTCCCGACTTCATCCAGAATCACAAGGCTGTCTTTTGTCGCATACCGCAAAATTTCAGCAACTTCTTTCATTTCCACCATGAAAGTACTTTCTCCGGCGGATAAGTCATCTGATGCGCCTACTCTCGTGAAAATCCGGTCAGCAACCGAAATTTTCGCAGACGTTGCCGGAACAAAACAGCCCATCTGTGCCATGAGGACAATCAAGGCGGTTTGTCTCATGTAAGTAGATTTACCCGACATGTTAGGTCCTGTAATGATGGCTAAGCGTGTGCCCTGCGTGTCAAGATAAACGTCATTCGGAACAAATACTTCTTCCTGCATCATCTGTTCCACAACTGGGTGTCTTCCGTCATGAATTTCCAGCGTCCCATCAAGAACAATATCCGGCTTGCAATAATTATTTTCCGTGGCGACCTGTGCGAAACAGTTTAATACATCCAGTTCGGCAATCGCAGAAGCAGTCTCCTGCACCTGCACCAATGCGCCTGCCAGATAATCACGGACTTGTGTGTATAAATCCTGTTCCAACTGCAAAGCCTTGTCTTTGGCATTGAGGACGGTATTTTCTGCCTGTTTGAGTTCTTCTGTAATGAATCGTTCCGCATTGACAAGGGTCTGCTTCCGGATATAATCAGCAGGGACTTTATTCAGATAGGAGCGTGTTACCTCGATATAATAGCCAAAGACCTTGTTTGAACTGATTTTCAGGTTTTTAATTCCAGTTCTTTCACGTTCTCTTTCGCAGATTTGCTCAATTAAACTTCCTCCGCCGTTCATGGCATCCCTTAACTCGTCAAGTGTGGGGTCAAAGCCTTCACGAATGACACCGCCGTCCTTGATGACTGCGGGCGGGTCTTCCATAATGGCACGGTCAATCAAATCTGCGATACTCTGTAAATCAGAAATGTGATGATTTAACCTGTGAATCAATGGACAGTCTGACAATTCTGAAAGAATTTCTTTCAGTCGGGGGAGTTCCTGCGCCGTGGTGCAAAGTGCCCTCAAATCACGGGGCATTGCTTTTTTATAGACGATTCTCGTCATCAGTCGTTCAATGTCATACACTCTGTCAAGGCAATCGCTTAACTGTATTGCCTGTAACCTGTGTTTCATCAGGCATTCCACTGCGTCAAGCCTTGCCATGATTCGGGCAGGGGAGCGGAGCGGTCTTTCAATCCAGTTTTTCAGCATTCTCTTTCCCATAGCTGTGTGGGTGGTGTCCAAAATACCCAATAATGAGCCTTTTTTCTCATTGGTTCGGATGGTTTTGGTTAATTCCAGATTCCGCAAAGCATTATAATCCAGAATCATATAGGCGTTGCTGTCATCCAAATGCAGTGATGTAAACCGCCCGACTGGTGATTTTTGGGTAAGTTCGATATACTCAAACATTCCGCAGACGGCGGAGGTCTGCGCTCCTGTTGGTTCTAATCCCAATTCTGAAAGGCTTTTCACGGAAAATTGACGGCAGACACATTCTGACTGCATTTCCGGATTGAAACAGCTTGCATCTCTCAGGGTGCTGACACATTTCAGACGAATTCTGACAAACTGTGTCACTTCCTTCATGTCAAGGAAATGTTCGTCAAAAATGATTTCCGTGGGGCTGTATCTTGCCAGCAGGCTGATAATGTCATCTGGTGTATGCTGTAAGCCCATTCTGTAAACGGATGCTTCTCCTGTTGATAAGTCCGCAAAACAGAGGGCTGTTCCGTCCTCTGCTTTGCAGATACTGCACAAATAATTATTGGATGCATCGTCCAGCATTTCATTTTCAATAACTGTTCCGGGGGTCACAATGCGAATGACTTCACGCTCTACCAGTCCTTTGGAAAGTGCAGGGTCTGTCATCTGTTCACAGATGGCGACACGATAACCAAATTCCAGTAAACGCTTGATATATAATTCTGCGCTATGGTAGGGAACTCCGCACATGGGGGCACGTTCTGAAAGTCCGCAGTCTCTCCCTGTCAGGGTAAGTTCCAAATCTCTGGAAACTTTCAGGGCATCATCAAAAAACATTTCATAGAAGTCTCCCAGCCTGTAAAATACAATACAGTCTGCATACTGTTCTTTGGTTTCAAGGTATTGCTGCATCATGGGTGACAGCTTATTTTTATCAATGTCTTTCAGTGTTATCATGCGTTTTCCTCGATTCTAATGGTTATCAGTCAATCATTGTTCTTAGCCACATCCGCCACAGGTCGAACAGCTTCCGGTACATGAGGCGGTATTCACATCAATTTCATCAGGGTTCATGCCGTTGGTGGACATGGAAATAATGGTATTGATTTGTGATACAAGCTCATCAATTCCGGTTTTGGCGGCTTCATAAGCCACCATTTTGGGATTTGCCATGATTTTCTGATAAGTGGATTTGATAATTTCATTCAGTTCTGTAATTTTTTCATTGTCCTTGTCGGGCTTGCCGATTTCCATTTGCAGTTCTACTCTTTTCAGGTTGAAAGCAGAAATCAGGTTCTGGAGCTGTTCATCTTCATCATTCGCCTGTTTTGCAAGCATATAGGCAATATAGCGGTCATCTGCCTGAATTGCCTTTCCGAGTTCTCTTGTCATTTCGATAATATCCATATCAATCTATCCTTTCATTACGATAATTCGCCGGAAATCATTCCGCTGTGGCTTTCGGTAATTTTCACATATACAAATGTTCCAATCATTTCAGGAGTGCCCGAAAATTCCACCAGCATATTTTCTGAGCTTCGTCCGGTCATTCTGCCTGAACGCTTTTTGCTTTCGCCGTCACAAAGAACTTTCAATGTCCTGCCTATGAAACGCTGATTATTCTCAATGGAAATTTCCCTTTGCAGGGCTAACAGCCTTCCCATCCGTTCGGATTTTTCCTTTTCGGAAATGCCGTCCGGCATTTCGGCTGCTTTTGTTCCGGTACGCTTTGAGTAGATGAATGAATACATATTGTCATAGCGTACTTTCTTTACAATGTCCAGAGTGGCTTGAAAATCCTGTTCGGTTTCGTCCGGAAAGCCAACGATTAAATCCGTGGTCAGGGAAAAATCCGGAACTTTGGAACGGATATATTCCACCTGTCTGAGATACTTTTCCACTGTATAACGGCGGTTCATGCGTTTCAGAATTTCATTGCTTCCGGACTGTACCGGTAAATGCAGATGTTTTGCAACGTGTTCACATTCAAGAAGTGCATCCATCAATTCTGTTCCGGCATCTTTCGGATGTGACGACATGAATCGAATCCAATAATCACCTTCGATTTTGTCAATTTCCCGCAGGAGTTCAGGGAATTTCATTCCGCATTCCGGCGCATAGGAATTGACATTCTGACCTAACAGCATGATTTCTTTGTAACCCTCTGCAATCAGTCCACGGACTTCTTCAATAATTGCCTCTGGTGTCCGGCTTCGTTCTCTGCCCCTCACATAAGGAACAATACAATAGGTACAGAAATTATTGCATCCGTACATAATCGGGACAGCACCTTTGAATGTGCTTTCCCTGACAGTCGGCACACCTTCCGGAATGTCGATATACGTTTCGATGTCCCAAGCGTGACGCATTCCGTTCATATGTGCCCATATCATCTGCGCCAGTTTCCCCACTGCCGATGAACCAAGCACAATATCCACATAGCGGTAAGATTTGGCGATTTTGTCGGCTACGGTCTTTTGTGCCGTCATGCATCCGGTCACACAGAGAATCAATGCCGGATTTTCGGTTTTCAGCTTCTTGATACTGCCTAATGTTCCGAAAACTCTGTCTTCTGCATTCTCACGGACTGCACAGGTATTATACAGAATCAATGATGCTTCATTGACATCATTCGTGAAATCATAGCCCATTTCTGACAAAATGCCCGATAATTTCTCACCGTCCGCCACATTCAGCTGACAGCCGAAACTATGAACATAGGCAAGTGGTTTCTGTGGTCTTTCGTCAAGCCATTTGCGGACTTCCCGAATGCATTGTTCCGGTTCGGGAAGCTGGTTCAACTGTAATGTTTCCTGCAATTTGTTCACATCCTTTACAAAAAGTGTCACATTTTATTATAACATAATTCCGCCAAAAATGCAAGGGCTTTTTGACATCCTGCTATCATTATAGCACATTTTTGGAAGAAATGCAAATCCTCTATTGACAAAATTCCGGAATCGTTCTATAATGGTAATGATATTCTATCGGATTATCAGATTTTTGGAAAGAAGGAAAATTATGAATATTTTAGTTGTCGGCTGTGGAAAAGCCGGAAGAATCATTGCAGAAACGCTTTGCAATGAGGGGCATGACGTGACTGTCATGGACAGCAACCCCGAAATCGTCCGAAGTCTTGTGGATAACAACGACATTCAGGGCATTGTGGGAAGTGCGCTCATTGTGGAGGACTTGAAAGAGGCTGGTGTTGAGGAGGTCAATATTATTATTGCTATCACCGATTCTGACGAAATCAATATCATGTGCTGTCTGATGGCGAGAAGATGCGGAGCGAAACACAGCATTGCACGTGTACGAAATCCCATCTATGCCAAACAGATGGTTTTCATGCGTGATGAACTGGGAATCAGTATGATGATTAACCCTGAATTTCAAACCGCTAACGAAATCGCAAGAATGTTACGTTATCCGAATGCGATTCATGTCGAAACTTTCGCCAAAGGGAGGATGGATTTGGCAGAAATCAAGGTCACTTCGGGCGGAACGCTGGATGAATTGCGCCTTTCCAGTATGACTTCTAAATTAGGCGTGAGAATGCTGGTTTGTGCTGTTAAGCGTGATGAAGAAATCATTATTCCGGACGGAAATTTTGTACTCCGTGGGAATGATAAAATTTACATGACCGCTGTACATAGTGAACTGGCGAAATTTTACAAGAAGGTGGGAGAAGTCAAATCCCAGATTAAAAGCTGTATCATTGTAGGCGGTGGAAAAATCGGCTATTATCTTGTCAAGCAGTTACTGGAACAGGGGTTACAGGTCAAAATCATTGAACAGGATATGGCACGCTGTGAACAGCTTTCGGAATGGTTTACAAAGGCGGATGTCATTCATGCGGACGGTACAGACCAAGAAATTTTACTGGAAGAAGGTCTTGAAAATACTGACGCTTGTATCATGCTGACAGGCATTGACGAGGAAAATATTATTCTTTCCATGTATGCGAAAAAAATTGGTGTCGATAAGGTCATTACAAAAGTAGACCGTTCGTCATTGCTGTCGATTTCGGAAAGTATGGGGCTGGAAAATATCGTTTCCCCAAAAGAAACGACTGCTGAATTGATTTTACAGTATGTCCGTGCAAAACAAAATTCCCAGAACAGTAATATTATTACCCTTTACCGACTGGCAGAGGGTAAGCTGGAAGCGATAGAATTTATTGTCAGAAGCGGTGCGAAATATGTTGGCATTCCGCTGAAAGACCTGCATGTGAATGTTGGTTTCCTGATTGCCGGAATCATCCGCAACAGCAAAAGAATTATTCCCTCCGGTGAGGACGTTCTCAAAGTCAATGACAGTGTGGTTGTGGTCACGACAAACCGCAAGATTACCAGCCTTGACGAGATGTTTCAGGAATAGGAGGGCATCATGAATCATAAAATGATAGTTTATCTGACGGCACAGATTATCCGTGCAGTCGGAATATTGATGTTTCTTCCTGCATTCGTGGGAATGATTTATCAGGAATGGACGGATTTTTTCATATTCGTCGGGACTGGCGTGGGGATGATACTGCTCGGAACGGCTTTCACCCTGAAAAAGCCTGAAAATAATGCCGTCTATGCAAGAGAGGGTATGTGTGTTGTTGCGTGTGCATGGATAGTGATTTCCTTTTTGGGGGCGTTGCCTTATGTCATGACAGGGAACATTCCCAGTCTTGCAGATGCATTCTTTGAGACTGCTTCCGGATTAACCACAACAGGCTCAACCATCCTTGATGATATTGAAGCGGTTTCACGTTCGTGTCTGTTCTGGAGAGCGTTCACACATTTTATCGGCGGTATGGGTGTACTGGTCTTTATGCTTGCGGTTCTTCCGCAGAGCGACACCCGAACCATGCATTTAGTCCGTGCGGAATCCGCTGGTCCTACTGCCGGAAAACTCGTTGCAAAGATGAGCCATTCCGTGCGGATTCTGTATGCCATTTATATTACATTGACTGTTGCGGAAATGATACTGCTGTTAATCGGCGGAATGCCTTTATATGATGCCATTACAACGGCATTTTCCACCGCCGGAACAGGCGGATTTTCCTGTAAAGCCGGAAGCATTGCCGATTATAACAGCGTTTATGTAGAAATGATTGTGACATTGTTCATGATGCTGTTTTCTGTGAATTTTTCGCTGTATTTCCTGATTGTCTCCAAAAAATGGAAGCAGGCACTTGCAAACGAGGAATTGCACGTATTTTTGGAAATTTGTGCTATATCCATTTTATTGATTTCATTTGATATTACGAAAGTGTACGGCAGTTTCCTGACGGCTCTCCGGTATGCAAGCTTTCAGGTATTGACCATCATTTCAACGGCAGGTTTTGCAAGTGCGAACTATATTGACTGGTCGTATTTCTCGCAGGCTATCTTGATGATACTGATGTTTGTGGGAGGTTGTGCCGGTTCAACTGGTGGCGGTCTCAAGGTCATGAGAATTATGGTACTGGTGAAAAGTGCATTAAAGGAAATCCGCTGTACATTGAACCCTCGTTCCGTGGTGGTTGTCAAGGTTGACGGCAGGGCAATGGACAAAGAGGTTGTGCATGGAATCGGATATTATTTCATTGTGTTTATCATGATTATGGTGATTTCCATTTTGTTGCTTGCCCTTGATGGTCATGACGTTCCGACGACGGTCACAGCCGTTATCACCTGCATGAATAATGTTGGCCCTGGTTTAAGTGAAATTGACCCCTCGCATTCGTTCTCCTGTTTTTCGTCGTGGGCGAAAATCCTGCTTTCCATGGATATGTTGCTTGGAAGATTGGAAATTTATCCGATGCTAGTATTACTGACTTTGCGCAAACGCTGAAAATAAAATCAATGTCCCGAACGTAAAAATTCGGGACATTTTTTATTATGGTGTTTTTCTTCCGGCTCTGGAGAGATGGCGCAAATCCTGAAAGCGTGGCTTGAATTTGTGGTAAACCTGCTTTGCAGATTGTCCGTCATGGTAGTAACGGGCAAGGGCATTATTGAAATCTACCAGTGTATCAGAAACGGAAATAATCTCACAAAGGCGGTTGACAGTTTCCTCGTCTGAGCTTTTACCTAAAAGATTCCGGACAGTATTGTGATACTGCACTGTGAAAAGCGAGGAAGAATTACCTAAGGGAAGTACTTGTATAGGTGCATTGGCACTGGGTGCAGGGTTGTCAATGGTTGCAATCGCAGACTTCACCGCTGAAATCATAGTTTCTTCCATTGTATTTCCGGCAATATCTGGAATAAATTTTTTCTGTTCCTCGTTGGAAATATCAGGTATTTTTTCGGGGGCTGGTTCGGGCTGGAATGCTGAAAGAATATCCGGAATGATTTTCAGGGTAATATTTTCATGATACAGGAATTTTTCATAAAATTCTGTTCCAAGCTGAAAATCCTTGTCTCTGCTGACAATGTAAATGGTATCTGTCTTTTCCGAGCCGATGAGGTATCCGGCATACATTATCAATTGCATATCCAGTGCATTTTTGACAGGGTCATTGTTTTTGAGACTGACAGCAACTTCATTCAGTTTCACTTCCGCTTGACAGGCTATCAATTGTTCATACAACTGAAATGTCAGTCCACAGCGGTTTTGAGTGTAAAAAATATGCAGTTTGTCAGATGGAGTCAGACATTCCATTCCTTGCAGTCCTTCAATATAAACATTTTCGTAGTCAACCAGATAAACAGACATTGTTCTCACCTCCTTGCTGTCAAGTTATCATTTCTATTATAGCACTATGATTTTCATTTGTCAAACAAAATACACAGAAAAAGGACTTCTTTTGACAGAAGCCCCTTTTCCGGTATGAAAAGAAAATGAGTGATTATTGTTTTCTCAACATATGTTTCAACAATGCAAGGTCAATGACGTTCACGATTCCGTCACCGTTAATATCGGAATTGTCAAATTCTGCCTTTGTGAGTTTATCCTTTTTCAGCAGGTAACGCTGAATTTTGATAATATCTGCAACTTCCACAGTACCATTGACATCTGCATCACCAATGGGCTTTGCGCTGGTTTCCGTGGTAGTAGTCTCAGGCGCAGGGGTAGTGGTCTGGGGTGCAGTGGTTGTTTTGGTGGTAGTGGTTGCCTGTGTGGTGGTAGTAGCGACTGTAGTCGTGGTGGTTGTGGTAGTCGTTGTAGTGGTTGTGACGGTGGTAGTTTCCGTGTTGGCTTTCCAGTTCTGGCAAGCATTATTGGTATTTTCCCACTGCTGAACATTTGCGCCGGAATCCTTGGAAGCATAGCCGACTTCTACGAGGCAATTATCTTTCGAAGAGCGTGTCATAATCGAATATGTGCCGTCCAGATTCTTGGAGAACTTGAAAAGCATCATACTGTCTTTGGTGGAATAGGGGACAATTGCAATATTTCCGCCGTTGCTTCCGCTCATAGCTTTCAGAACATAATTCGGGTCAGCCACGGAACGGATGTAATAATAATTTCCTCCGCCTGCAAATTCCTGCAACGTCCATTTCTGGCTGTTGAAGTGTCCGGTTGCCCATTGCTGAACATTGGTATTTTCTTCCATTTTTCCGGCTTCAATGTCCATAACCATGCCGGAATTGGCATTTTCAAACTCATAGACAACGCTGGTATCCATCTTACAGCCAACATTTCCCACCGGCTCAAGAATCCAGTCCTGACAGTTCGCCCCATTGATTTCCCACTGCTGTACATTATCGCCTGAACCTACCCCAGCGTTGGCAATCTCGACAGCGGACTTGTTATCAGAAACTCTGGTTCTGATTTTGTATGAACCGTCTGCATTTTTCGTAAACATAAATTGCTGATTCTTTCCGCCGTTATATTTATAAATGTCAATGTTTGTTCCGTTGGTGGATTTCTGCCCCACTACATCCAGTACATATGTACCGCCATCTCCTACAGCAGAGGCAAGCGCATAATAGCCGTCGCCTTGGTCTATCAGTTTCCAGATGTCATGAGTTACACCATCCGCAGTACCCCACTGCTGGACATTTGCACCGTTTTCAGCCTTTGCACCTTCTACCTGCATATATAAACCGGAATTCACATTCTTGATTCTGTAGCTAGAGCCATTTGTGAAAGTCGCAGCGGAAATGGAGGCAAAATCAACGTGTCTCAGGAAAGGACAATCATATTTTGTTGTCACCCATCCGGAAAATTCGCTGTTGGTGATGTACTTCATGTTCCCTGCGCTGGTCTGGTCGCCTGCGTACTTGGTACAAAATGCTTTTGTATCCGTATTCTTTGTATTGTAGGCATCAAGGAGTGAATAGCCATAATTGGATTTATTCGGATACCATGAGCTTGTTTTCTTGGGGGAGAAAGAAATTTTAGAAGGTGTACCGTTCAAAGCTTCTGACAAATAAGAGTTGGAATCACGACAGGGGTCAGTTCCTCCGCCCATTGTTAGGGCTTGCTGTAAGGTGTAGCCATTGAAATAGTTATTTTCAGAAACCATATCCGAACCGTCACCGCCGATAATTCCGGTAGTGCCTGAACCGTTGTTATCCTTGCCATAGGCGGAATAATAGTTATTATAGATATGCGCTGAACCATTGCCCAACTGCGGACATCTGCGGACATTCGCATCCCACCAGTTATATAACAGTGTTGTGCGGTCTCTGGTGATTTCGTCATTCTGCGTACCATATGCAACTGTCCAGTAACGATTTTTCATGTGACAATAGGAAATTGTGACATAATCAGGTGAACGCAGTCTGTCTTTTGCATCCATGTAGGAATCATAAGGCGTGTTAATCCAGATAAATTTACCAACTTCGTCCTGACCGTTTCCGGTTCTGTCATAGGAAAGCTGTGATTCAAAATAGATGTGGTCAATCCAGACTTGTCGACCTGACCAGATATTGATACAAATTCTGTTGGGAACGTTCTTGGCTATCATCTTCAAATTGCGAATGACAATATTGTCTGAGGGTTCATCATTGCCGTATTCGTTATTCGTTCTTAACCATGGGTCATAGAGTGTATGATTTCCATAACAGCCGACAAGAGTTTTATTGTCCCTGATTCTGGTGTGAGACTTTGACTGCATATCAATGTCAGCAGTCACAACAACGGTTTTCGGTTCGGTGGAATCCAGTTGTTTCACGAGGTCGTCGGCTGTGGAAACATAGACTACTTCGCCCAGAAGTCCCCCGATGGTACAAGCCTTTTCGCCTTTGGAGGTGTTCGCATTTCCTGCCCATCCTTCGCAACCGTCCAGATTAAGCTTGTATTTCTGATACGTTGCACCGGAATAGTTGGAAAGCCCGAACCCTGCGCCCTCTGTGTAGGTCAATGCTTTGGTGCTGTCGGCATTGCTGGTAATTTTGTAGTACAGATAATAGCCGTCAAAATCTTTCTGAACACCTTCAATTTTCCAACGCTGATTTGCTCCGTCCGTATCCTTAGCAAGGGAAACCCCTGTGCCGTTCGCTGTCAGAATCAAGCCGGAATCTGCATTGACAATTTCAAACACTCCGCTACTAACCCAATTGACAGACCACTTTTCCGCATTTGTACCATTGAGTGCAGACGGTGCAAGGGCTGAACCGGATGCATTGACATTTGCATCCGTGTCCGCCATTCCTAAACGGAAATACTGCACTGGATATGATACCCCCGCTTCTGCGGTGAGTGCTTGCTGTGGTGCTGAAATCATCCCCACTGCACACAACATTGCTGTTGAAAGCAATCCCGTGATTATCTTCTTCATCTTCATAATAATTCCCCTTTTTATCTAATATTGAACAAATTATGAACTGATTCTATATTATCACAATTCCAAAGAAAATTCAATGATAAATTCTGTTCTATTTATTGCAAATCTTACATTGTTCGACTAGTGACGAAAAACCGCCGTCAATTGACAGCGGTTTCTTCGTTTGGTTTATATTGTGCGATGTCTCTTTGCAACTGTTCGACAGTCCATGTTTTTCCTGTATGATTGCAGATATAGGAATTTTCGTCAAGAGGGGTATAAATCGCTTCGGGCATTGTCCAGCATCCAAATGAACCTTCCGGAAACACTTCTGTTTCTTTCGAGAAAAACAACAGCCATGTGTCACCGATTTCCGGAAAGTCGAAAAATTCGCCTTTATTGACAACATATTTTTCATCAGTGTAGGATGAAATTTCATCTGTAAGAACATCTTCGAAATTCTTGTTAAAGAATTCTTCAAAGATATTTTTCGGCATGAATCCGCCCATGACATAGACGGAAATTTTGTCACCGGCTTGAAAATCCGTGTAATAGGGTTTTGTCAGGGTGAAATCTAATTGCATAAAGGCTCTTTCTTCGATACTGGTATAGATGATATTTTCAATTGTTCCCTCTGCAATCTGTTCATGCTGTTCAATGAGATTCTGTGCGTTGGGTTCGTAGGCATAGCAGAAAATACTGCCCTGCCCTTCGGGAATGGGAGGTTTTTCGTCTTCGGGAATGTCGTAAATGATTTCAGGTGTAACAGTATAATCATTTCCAGATGGTAAAGTGGTTTCTTCGGGGATGGGTTCGGTGTCCGGCATGGTTTCCAATTGTGAAATAGTTTCCTGTGGGATGGTTTCAGCAGTGGGGAGTTCAGTTTCTTTTCCGCACGAACTGAACAGCATCACCATTCCGCACAACAGGAACAACAGAATTTTTTCTTTCATGAAAATTCCTCCTTTGCTTTTGTCTTTGGTACGTGTAAGAAGGGGGCTTTTTATGGAAAATCCTGCACAAATTTCATCTGAGGAATTTGTGCAGGATGCCAAATATTTAATCTAATTTGAGTTCTTCAATCTGAGAAAGAATTTCTCTCTGTCGCTGGCTGAACATCAGGGATTTGTCATGAATGAAATATTCCTCAATGTTATACTTTCCGAGGAATCTTGCACAGTTGGGGTTCGCAGTCAGTTCTGTGACAAGAATAATCAATTCCTGACCATTCGGGAAAACTTCATCACCGAAACGGAACATGTTGGTAACATGTCCGGAGGTCTGTTTTACCATCTTCATCAATGCGCCGACACGGGCATCAAAATCCGCCTTAACGACCTGAAAAGCATCATTCTGCGGATGGTTCTGGATGGCTTTTTCTTCTTCATGGAGAATGTTAATCAGTCGGGTAATGCCAATCTGCTGAGCATCAGTCAGACTGCGTGATTCCATGCCGTTTTTGTAGCGTGTCTCCTGTGAACGAATCATACTGCGGAAAGTACCAAGGGCATCTTTCTGATAAACGGTTTTATATTGGCGGAGCATCACAAGAAGTTCGGTCAGAATTTCATCTTCTTCAATGGTCTTTTTCATTTCGCTCATGACAGATTCAAGAAGCAGACCAAGCAAAGAATAACGCTCATCAAATTTTGCACGTTTCGCACGGTTTTTAATTTCAGCGGAAGCCTGTCCGGCGAGGATAGAAGGAATCTGGTAATCACTTCTGTACTTGTTGTACAAATCGTAATAAATAGCGAAATCTCTTGCAATTTCAGCATCCTGCAAATACTGGCTGATAAGCTTGTTATCCACCGGAATGTCTTTTGCTTCATAAATGTGAATCATCTGGCTGAGGTCATCCCATCCACGGGCAGTGACAAAGCGTTTTCCGTCAACGGTTGTACTGACACGGTAGAAATGATTCTTTTTCGTTTCGAGGTAGGTCATAATGGAAGAATGTGTTCCGATTTCATAGGCATATTCCTTCCATGCATCAAAATCAGGTTCAACATCCACACGTTTCAATCTGTCCCATGTTGCAATGTCAAATTCACGCACAGAACGGTTATATTCCGGCGGATTTCCGGCAGTCACGACAATCCATCCGGCAGGGACTTCATGACGACCAAATACCTTGTATTGCAGGAATTGCAACATGATGGGGGTGAGGGTTTCGGAAACGCAGTTGATTTCATCAAGGAATAAAATGCCGTTCTGGACACCGGAATTTTTCATCATCTCATATACGGAAGCGATGATTTCACTCATGGTATATTCTGAAATATCGTAGGTTTTCCCTTCAAATTCCATTTGTTTGATTAAGGGCAAGCCCAGCGCACTTTGTCGGGTGTGGTGGGTCATGGAATAGGAAAGCAGACCGATTCCCAACTCAGAAGCGACTTGTTCCATGATGGCGGTTTTGCCGATTCCGGGGGGACCCATCAGGAAAATGGGTCTCTGCTTATGCGGAGGGATGACATATCTCCCCAGTTCGTCTTTGGTGAGATAGGCAGCAACCGCATTTTTAATCTGATTTTTTGCATCTCTGATATTCATAGTATATCCTTTCTTAAGTTTTAATTATTTTTTTCTAAATTGTTTGTTTCCAGAATGATACGCATCGCCCAGACAGGAACATCATAATTATTGTAGTTATCATCCAGAAAAACAAAAGCCGTCTGATAAGGGGGCTGATGTTCAGGAAATACGCCGTATCCGTCGGTAAAATACAGCAGTCCTCTCAGGTCGGTGAACTCTTTGTTTTTAATAAGTTCTTCTACATAAGAAAATACAGGTCGGAAATCTGTTCCGCCGAAACCATGGAGTTGCATATGTTTCAGATATTCGTCAAACTCTTCCTGTGAGGTGATTTTGGCATCTTCCTGAATTTCAGCATCACACTGGATGATATGAATATTCACTTTGCTGAAAAAGCTTTCCTGCTGTTTGAGGATGTTGTAAGTTTTCTGTACAAAGTTTTGTACAATTTCACCCGATACCGAACCGGAGGTATCAATGGCAACCACGAAATCACGGACACGTTTCGCATCTTTATACTCCAGCGGTTCAATCAGGGGCATATTTCCGTAGAGGTTCATTCCGTAGGTATAGAAATTATAATCGAAAGTATCTTCATCAATTTTCATGACTTCGCCATAAACGGCGAATTTTCGAAGAAATTCTGTATAATCGTACTTTTCACGGTGGAGAGCCTGCAAATTTTGCATGAAATGTCCTGCCTGACTTCCTCTCAATTTCGAGAAGGTTTCAAGGTCAACCTGAATTTGTTCAGAAATCTTTTTCCATGTGTCAATGGCTTCTTCGTAGGACATAGAGCCATCACCATAGTCAGGTTCATTGTGTCCGTTTCCATTTCCTCCAAAGCCGTCATTGTTGCCGTATCTTCCGGCATAATCATACCATAATCGGTGGTCATCTTGTATGAAAGCCATTCTCATGGCGAGGATTCTTTCATCTGAAAGATTCTGACCGGAAAGAAAGTAGTAAATTTTTTCGGCTGTCATGTACTTCAGATTGCTTGACAGGTATTCCAGCATTGCATCCTGACCGTTTTCGCAGGAAGTATCAACACAAGTCAGATTAAGCTCACGGAGCATCTGTTCTACTGCAATATCACATGCTAAATCCCACAAATCCACATTGACTGTTGGATTCACATAAAAATGCTGGAAAATGCAGTGCAATACTGTATGAAGGTAGATTCTTGTAATGGAATTGCTGTTTTCATGGAATTTATGCAGGATATATTCACTGTTAAAATACAGGTATCTTCCATCCGTCCCGACAGGAATCTGATGCTCTTTCAGCACGAGACGGCTTAACGCATTTTCCATGAAACGCAGGTTCAAAAACAGGTTATTTCTGGAAAAGCTGAGAATTTCTCTTGCAAGGGAATCCGCTTTTTCCTGATAGTCCGATTTTTCTTCCAAAGGCATAGCAAGCCACCTTTCTGTCATCAGGCTTTCCGCAAGTAGCGGGAAGTCTTCTTTCTCTTTTTCTTTTCATACATAATCTGGTCGGCAGCAGTAATCATATTGAAAAGCGTGACATCATCCTTCACGTCCGAAACGAACGTGCCAACACTTGCATCAAGCTGATACGGCTTCTGAATAATTTCATTGATTTCTGTCAACCGCTTCACAAAAGAGCGTTCCAGTGTTTCAGCATCATTTTCCGTACATCCTGCGCCGACAATGACAAATTCATCACCGCCGAATCTTGCGCATATCTGTGTGTCTGTGCAGGTATCACGAATTGCAAGGGCAAGACGCTGTAAAGCGAAATCACCTTCTTTATGACCGTAATTATCATTGACAAGTTTCAGACCGTCCATATCAATGAAAACAATCATCATTTTTTCATGATTTTCAATGCATTTCCGGTATAATTTATCTGCTTCACGGATAAAGCCGTTTCTGTTGTAAATGCCACAGAGGGGGTCAATGACGTAAAGCCTGTCAAGCTCATAAATGACATTGTTCAGGTGAAGCAGTTTCCGGATGTTTTCGATGGAATTGGAAATGCTCATCATCAGCATATGGCACAACATGCTTTTTGTGGGGAAATCGCTGTCCACAATGATATAATATCCTAAACATCTTTCACCAAAATGCAGGGGCAGGAAAAAGCTGACATGACCGCCGTCTTTGAGCGGTGTCGGGAACATTCTCGAAGAGGGGAAACGCTCAATTGTTTCAATGCCTTTCTTTGTCCATGCGATTGGTGCGCTCATGTTGGAAGTGTAGCCATATACCTGATATTCACTGGAAGAAGCTCCGCTGTTCCAGTCATCGCAGAGGCAGATATAACATTTTTCACAGCGCAGTTTTTCCAGATAATCCCCGATAATTTTCATATTTTCTTCAATGGTTTCCGCATCCGCCAGCGCAGAATTCATGCGGTTGAGCATATTAACATCATAGTGGGAAGTTTCGATAATCTGAGAAATTTTCTTTTTATAGCTCTGCACATCAGTGTTTTCCCGCTGAACACATCCGCAACTTTCCGTAAAGACTGGAAACGCATTGAATGTGACATTTTGTTCGATTTCTTTCCCGTCTGCCACATCAAGGAGGAGCTGACATGCCTGATATCCTGCATCATACAACGGTCTGGAAACCGTTGTCAATGCCGGAAAGTTGTTTCTTGCGCTCCATGTGTCGTCAAATCCAGTTACCATGACATCTTCCGGCACACGGACACCATTTTCCAGCAGTACACGCATACAGCTCAGAGCCATTGCATCATTGGCACAGATAATGGCATCCGGTAATTTCATTCCGGAAGAGAGAAATTGTTTTGCAGCGGCTTCGCCGTCTGTACCACGGAACTCTCCGAAATAGATTCTCCGAGCATCTACAATCAGGCGGTTTTCTGCCATGACCTGCAAAAATGTTTCATAGCGTGATTGTGCTTCGGGATTGGAGAGAGGACCTGAAATGAAATTGACGGTTTTCACATGGTGTTCGTGAATCATGTGTTCCGTGATTTCACGCATGGCATGGCTGTTATCAATACGGATATTGTAAAAATCAGTATTTTCCTCTCCGTCCAGCATGACAGCAGGGATTCCGGAATTCCGCACAGCGGAAAGAATTTTCGCTCTTTCGCCCTTGTCACAGATGGTATTTGTCAGGAGTACCACCCCGTCAAACTGACTGTAATTGATAAGACTGTAAATATTATATTCCCCAACGTCATATTTACTGTTTCCAATCACTCCTCCAAACGACGAAAAACAAGAAATATTGGCGTTTGCTTTTTTGGCGCAGTCAATGATACCGTCGATGACACTATTCTGATATTCTTCGTCAATTCCGGCAACAACTACTGCGATATGATGATAATCATTCATGACCAGACCTCCCATATCATCCGAATTTTTATAATCATTTTATGCAAAATATGAAAACGGTGTTCAAAAAACGGCAGTACTCACCAGCACCGCCGTCACTTGTCACAATTTAATTCGGGCTTTTTCCGCCTGCACAGAAATCAGCCTGTTACGGCTTTCAGCTACTGGCACAGCCTTTCCGATGTGTAATTAACATACTTATTATACCACAGTCTACAAAGATTGTCAAGAGAAATCCGGAAAAATTATCAGAAATCATCATATCGTCATGAACGGCGGAATTTTTCGCCAAGTCCGGCGAGTTTATTTTTTATCTGTCCGAAGGTGCTGTTTTGTTCGGCATTGTGATAACCGGATGTAACCGCCTGTAAAATGACTTCCATTGCCGTTTCAGGGACACGGACACCATTCTGATGGAGTATCAGCAATAAATCCTGATTCCGTAATTCACTGGTAAGGTCACGGAGTTTGATTCCGGCACGGAAAATCTGTTCTCCTTGTTCCTGCAAATTGATTTCACAGTATGCATACATGATGGTCAATAATTCTGCCAGCAAATGAAGCTGTTGATTTTTGGGGGATTGTTTCAGCAGGAGAGAAAACCATTTCCGGAAAATCAGGTCATGAGCAGGATTCTGTGAGGATGTTTCCAGAAAATAACGGCATGGAATTTGAGCCGTATTTCCGGCAATTGTCCGCTCACAGAGGACGGAAGCAATTTCTTCAATACAAAGTTGCTGTTCTTCCTTGCTCATGACTGAAAATTTCATTTTCCCATAAGCGGAGGGACGTTGAAAAACTGGTGCAATCTTGAAATTATTTTTTTCGTCCTCAATGTGATAGAGAAGTATCATATTCCGGACGGACTGCATTTCCTCCATATCCGGAACAGCCACCATGAAAAGCTGTAACTGCTTGCAGATTTTACTGTCGATATGATACCATTGACCGCCTTCTTTGAGTAAATCACAATACATCTGGAACAAATCCGCTGAAAGCCGTTCATTCAGAAGGCGGTATTTCTGCGAAAACCGGAACAGCCGGTAAGTAGATTCTCTGGCGGTTTCGGGGTCGTCAGTCATGGAAAGACAACTCAGTACTTCCAGCATTCTTTCACTGTATTGCATATAAAAGCTATGACAATTCAGCATCTGACCGAAACCAATTTCAGCCTTCTGGAAATCCTGCCCCTGTAGAAATTCCTGTTCGGCAGTATCAAAAAACGCTTTAGAAATGGATTTCCCCACCAGCGAAATTAAAAATTCGTAAGTATCATTTCTTTCCTGCTGTTGGTGGTATAATTTCATCAGATAATCCACACATTCTGATACAACGGGCAATTCATACAATAAATTCAGAAATGCATTTTTCTCGCTGATATTCGAACATTCCCCCATGATAACAGGGAGAATTCCTCCGCATTCTTCGGGCTGTTCCAGCAAATTGGAAAGGCAGTCTTTCAGGGCGGTTATCTGGGGAGAATCCTGCAAAAACGCCTTTTCCTTGTGGGGAATACTCCTGCATAATAACAATAACAATTCCGACTGCAACCAGATTTTTTCTTTTTGTTGTGTCAAGGCGGAAAATTCTTTTTCTGAAATGGTATTGATGAAACTTTCCTCAAAGCGGACATTCTGACGACTGCAAAGGGATTGAATCTGTTTCCGGTAATACTGATATACTTTCCGTTCCACGCTTGGGAAAATGCCTTTCAGAAAATGCAGGTATCTTGTAATGACATCTTCACGGACAGCCGAACCCACTTCAATGCAATGCCCTACAAATTCAAGCAGTATCGAAAAATCATTTCCGGCAAAGCCTTTATCAATAGAATTCGCTAACAAGATTTCCGCTAATTCCGTGAGGGCATCGCCATTCATGAATTTTTCGGCAAAATCCTGCGCTTCGGGGAGGCGGTGCAAATCGTCTGTATCTGCTGAATGCATCAATTTGAAATAGGCATAGCCCTGTAAATAATTGTTATCTGGTCGGCGACAATTGGTATGTGATGAAATAAATTTCTGATACTCCTGCAATTCCCGATAATCGCCGGAAAAGGTCTTTTCCAGCAGTTCGGAAAAATCCGCATCTCTCAACGGCACATCTGCAAAAAAATCCTGTTCAAAATCAAAGACACACGCATCATTTCGGGCGCATTCACGGCGAAAATCGTAGTTTGTGGCATGATTTCCGGCATATACCCCACAAATGGCGGTATCTTCGTAATAAATGGGTGTCCGCTTGTCTTCTTCCCCTAAAAATGTGTAAGTGATATATGAAAGCCGGAGCGACATTTCCAGCGGAAACAATGAAGAAACTGCACCCATCCACCAGATATGATTTTCCGGCTCATCACATAATAAAATCTGTCTGGTAGACTGTTCTTTGTCGTAGAAGTCAAGCACAATCTGAAACATGGATTTCAGAATTTCGACTCTTTGAGGTTCTTCGCCGATGAAGCGAAATGTTTTTTCTGGGGAGAGTTCTTCTGATTGTTCATCACTTTCATAGTAGCAGAACGGATGTTCTGTTACATCCTCTAAATCCATGACCCATGTATTGACTTCTTCACTGTTCGCATAGACGAAAACACCTTTTGCCTTTCCGCCAATTGCAAGGGGCGTATAGCGGAAACTTTCAAGGGGTCTGTCTTTGGGAGCGGTATATTCCGTTGTGAATCTTGTCAAGACCGGACTCATCCGGCAATAATGCTTCATTTCGGGGGTCATTTTGATTGAGCCGTTTTTGGAGAATTGTGCTGTTTCGGTCATGATACCGCTCCTTTCGTTGTAAGATTACCAGCAATCACTAAAAATACATATCTCTTTCAAATTCTGATATTAAAATCTGGATTTCGTTTAACTCTTCCGTAGAAATTTCAGTTTCATCAATGAAAACAAGTTCTTCATTTTCCCACTGTCCGACTTGAATTCTGACATTTTTCCCATTCGACACGATAAACAGACAATATCCGGAATCATAAATTTCATGCAATGCAATCATTGAAAAATGATAGTCGTTATCTTGTTCGGAATTTTCCGGATAGGTCATTGTTGCAAGCCTTTGAAATAGGTCTTTGCTTTTCAGGTAATACAATTCCCAACTTATCACAGGATTCATAAAAGGGGAATTTTCGTTTAATAATTCCGGCAACTCACAATTAAGCGTTGCAGTGCGGACAGTTTTGGGATAAATTTCGCCGTTGAGCATCACAAACAAAATTCCGTTGATATAACTCGTTGACCATTCCGGCACTTTTTCTAATAATAATGCAAATTTATCAGGATTTCCAATTAACATAATTCACCCCACAAAATTGATTTTAGAATTATTATACCACATATCGGGAAATATGTCAACTATTGTCCCAAATGAAGCCCATTTTGGGGCAAATCTATTGACAATCCTTGATAAAACGTGATATAATAGAGGTATCAATCTATTTTTCAGGAGGAAATTACCATGGAACAATTATTAAAACCGCCCGTAGAAGTTCGCTACGCAGAGGAACTTGCATTTCTGAGAAGTGCCGACACAGGCAAGAAACCCGAAAACTGGAAACTCTCTCCGAAATTCGTCAGAACGTTCATTCTCGGCGGAAAAGTACATGACGGATTGAAATCTATGGAGATTTCACGCAAATTTTACGGAAATGATGCACTTGTAGAGCGTTGTATTATTACGCTTGCCGGAAGCCGTGGTTTGATGCTGGTAGGCGACCCCGGAACAGCGAAAACAATGCTGTCGGAGCTGTTGAGTGCATCCATTTGCGGAAGAAGTACCAACACCGTACAAGGTACTGCCGGAACAACCGAAGATATGATTAAATACAGCTGGAATTATGCGTTGTTGCTTTCCAAAGGACCTTGCCGTGAAGCACTCGTGAAAGCCCCGCTTTTGATTGGCATGGAAGAGGGAATTTTTGCACGTTTCGAGGAAATCACCCGAACACCTGCGGAAATTCAGGACAGCTTGATTTCAATCATGTCAGACCAGATTTTGAACATTCCGGAATTGGGAAATGATGGTTTTGTATTTGCGAAGGCTGGATTCAATATCATTGGTACTGCGAATACTCGTGATAAAGGTGTCAATGAAATGTCAGGCGCATTGAAACGGCGTTTCAATTTTGAGACGGTCAAGCCGGTTCAGGATGTCAAGCTTGAAAAGGAAATTATCATTCGTGAAGCGGAAAACCTCGCCAAAGCCGGACATATCGATTGTGCAATTGACAAGGATGTTGCGGAATTGCTTGCTGTTACTTATCATGAACTCCGTGAAGGAATCACCGCAGAGGGGACAATGATTGAAAAGCCTATGGCTGTCATGAGTACCGCAGAAGCAGTATCTGTATATTATCAGACCTTGTGTCATGCGTGGTACTATGGAAACGGACGAATTGAACTGCCTGTCTTGACGGAAAGTTTGCTTGGTGCAGTCTGCAAGGAAAATCAGGACGATTTACCACGTCTGAGAGGTTATTTCAATACCGCAGTCAAGGAAAAAAGCAATCGGGAGGGCGGAATATGGAAAGATTATTTCAAGACAGCGCAGTACCTCAGATAAAAGATACTGGAAATGTGAAATTGTTTCC
>DGHF01000040.1 GCA_002392545.1 Ruminococcus sp. UBA3855 | reverse complement strand
TTATGGTAATCTACGAAAGAACACCATTTTACTATGAAACTGACCAGATGAAAATTGTCCATCATTCCAATTATATCCGCTGGTTTGAGGAAGCAAGGGTATATTATCTTGAAAAAGTAGGCATTATCTTTGCGGAACAGGAAGCGAAAGGCATTGTCTGTCCTGTACTGACAATGAATGCACAATACCGAAAAATGGTGCATTTTGGTGAGCCTGTCGAAATTGAGACAAGATTGAACCTTTATAATGGTCTGCGGTATGGGTTTTCTTATACTGTCAGAAATCAAAAAACTGGTGAAATCTGTTGTACTGGAGAAAGTACACATTGTTTCCTGAATCCCGAAGGCAATTTGATGAAAGTCAAAAAGGAATACCCTGAAATGCATGAACTTTTGATGAAGTACCTCGCAGAAGATGCAAAATAAATACAAAAAGCCCCCCTTTTTGAGGGGGCTTTTTTGATGGATTAAACATTTCTTCTGCAAACAATTACAACATAATCTCTGGGCGGAATTGTCACCACATTGTTTTCAAATACACCACGCTCCACCTGCGAGGGCTTATAATCGTAAGAAAAAGGCTGAAAATGCACTTGCTGTTCACGTTCGGAACGATTGACATAAATTTGCACTGCATAACCAGCCCCCTCATGCACTCTTGCAAATGCCATGACATCATCCTGTGCAGGAAGGAATTTCAGGCGACCATTGCGGAAAACCTTGTGAGCCTTGCGGATTCTGGCAAGTTCTTTTACATAGGCAATTAACTCTTTGTCCTCATGTCCCCACGGATAACAACGGCGGTTAAAGGGGTCTTTATAGCCCTGCAAGCCGGCTTCATCTCCGTAATAGATACTAGGCACACCCGGTAAAAAGAACATCAAAGCCATAGCAGCCTTTAACATGGATTTTCCTTTATGATATTCATAGTCATTGAGATAGCGTTCCGCCATCCAGTCTTTGGATTTGTCGTCACCGCTTTCACCGCCAAAGCGATTGATAGCTCTTTCAATGTCATGAGTGGAAACAAAATTCATTAACACATCCACTGTTGCTTGAGGGTAGTTTTCGAGAATGGTCATGATACCAAGCTGAAAATCACGGCTACTCATACCTTTGATATAGTTCACAATGGCTTCACGGAACGGGTAATTCATGACGGAATCTAACTGATGTCCGAGCAGATAACGTCTTTTAATGCCGTAGGCTTCCTTGTTAGAGGCATCTTCCCAGACTTCACCAATGACAATTTTATCGTCTCCGTTTTTCTTAACACGAGTACGGAGGTTTTCAAGGAATTCGTCCGGCAGTTCGTCCGCAACATCCAGACGGAAACCAGCTGCCCCCATAGAAATCCAGTAATCCAACACCCCGCCTTCTCCACAGATATAATTGGTATAATCAGGGTTATTTTCCTTGACATTGGGAAGCGTTTCAAATCCCCACCATGCTTCATATTCGTTCGGATATTTCCAGAACGTGTACCACGGATAATATTCACTGTCTTTGGACTGATAAGCCCCGACTGTATCATAACGACCAAACTTATTGAAATAAATGCTGTCTGCACCTGTATGAGAAAATACACCATCCAAAATGACAGAAATTCCGTACTTTTTCGCCTCCGCACAGAGTTCCTTGAAATCCTCGTTTGTTCCAAGCAGAGGGTCAACTTTTCTGTAATTGGCTGTATTATATCTATGATTTTCGTGAGATTCAAAAATCGGATTCAGATAAATACAAGTAACGCCCAAATCTGACAGATATGGTAATTTCTCCTGAATTCCGGCTAAGTCTCCGCCGAAATAGTCATTATTCCAGACATGACCATTCTGGTCTGGTCTGTAATAGGGAGTACCGCCCCAGTCTTCACGCAGAATGCGCCCTTCGGGAATGTTTTCATGAACTTTTCCAGACTTTGCGAAACGGTCAGGGAAAATCTGATACATGACCCCGCCTTTGAGAAAATCGGGGGTTTTGTAATCCTCGTCGTAAACGGTCAGTTGGAACAAATCGCCATCATTCAGGTTTCCAATGTGTCCGGCGACTTTTTTAATATAGAATCTCTGTCCGTTGAACGTATAGGAGAAGTAATAATAATGCACTCCGATATATTTCGGAATATACCCGCATCCCCACACATTGCAGTCTTTTTCTTCCTGCACAAATTTCATGTTGATAAAACGTTCTTTGTAATTGGGACGGAACAGCACCAGACAAGGGGAATAATCGGGTTTTATTTCCTTTGGAAGACGGATATAAAAATAACAGACTCTCCCCTGACGGATTGCCCCGAATGGTGTTTTGTAATTGGAATCCCAGCTATCATATAAATGACTCATTTGTCATCCTCCTTATTATAAATCGACACGTGTCGAAGACTTCACAATATAATATCAGCGTGTCCGGCACGGGTCAGACACGCTGATGTATTATTTTTAAAAGCTAGCACAAAATCGGATTAAAGACCCCAAATATCACGAGCATAATCAGAAACACTGCGGTCAGCGGAGAAAATACCAGCTCCGGCAGTATTCATGAGGGACATTCTAGCCCATTTCTGCTGGTCATTGTAGCATTCTGTGCTGTAAAGCTGTGCTCTGCGGTAATCTTGGAAATCAGCCAGAACCATATACGGGTCAGAAGTTTTGAGGGAATTAGCCACTTCTGCGAACGTACAGCCATTGATACCATGATACATTCTGTTGATGCAGTCATGAATCATCGGGTCTTCATTATACAGCTGTTCCGGTCTGTAGCCATTCTTGCGAGCGTTTACTTCTTCGGTCTTCATACCAAAGATAATGATATTGTCATCACCGACAGCATCACGGATTTCCACATTCGCACCGTCAAGAGTACCCAAAGTAACCGCACCATTGAGCATGAGCTTCATATTGCCTGTGCCTGATGCTTCTGTACCAGCAAGAGAAATCTGTTCAGAAATATCACTTGCAGGCATGAGCAGTTCAGAGAGGGTTACTCTGTAATCTTCAATGAAGTGTACGGCAAGCTTTTCGGAAATCTTCGGATTCTTGCGGATTTCCTCACCGATTGCCCAAATCATTTTGATAATCTGCTTAGCGAGGTAATAACCGGGGGCAGCCTTCGCAGCAAAAATATAGGTTTTGGGAGTGAAATCAGCATCCGGATTCTCCAGCAGGTAATTATACTGTGCAAGGATATTCATAACATTCAGGTGCTGTCTCTTGTATTCATGCAGACGCTTCACCTGTACGTCGAAAATGCTGTCTGTGTTGAGAATGACTTTGGAAGAATGCTTCACATACTTTGCAAAGCGTTCCTTGTTCTGCTTCTTTACCTGCATAATGCGGTCAAGAACTTCGGGGTCATCTGCAAAAACGCTCAATTTAGAGAGTTCGGAAGCATCACGCAGGAAACCTCTGCCGATTTTGTCCGTGAGGAGTTCGGTCAGACCGGGGTTGGACTGATACAGCCAGCGACGGTATGCAATACCATTTGTGACATTCTTGAACTTATGCGGAGTATCAGCGGCTTCGTCTGCGAAAACGTCAGTCTTGATGATTTCAGAATGGAGCTTGGAAACGCCGTTGACACTGTGAGAAGCTACCACGCAAAGAGTTGCCATGTGAATGGTGTTGTCCTTGATGATGGACATTCTGGTTGTCTTAGCGGAGTCACCGCCGTTTCTGTCCATGAGGGACTGACAGTAACGATTGTTAATTTCAACAATGATGGAGAAAATTCTCGGAATGATGTGCTTCATCATGTTGACATCCCATTTTTCGAGAGCTTCCGCCATAACAGTGTGATTGGTATAAGCGAAAGTATTGGTGACAATGTGCCAAGCCTTATCCCAGCCATAGCCACAATCATCCAACAAAATACGCATCAGTTCCGGAATTGCCAGAGTCGGGTGGGTATCGTTGATGTGGATAGCAACCTTTTCATGCAGATTGTCCAGAGTGCCGTATACATTCATGTGGGTGTTGACAATATCGCCAACAGCAGCAGCACACAGGAAATATTGCTGACGGAGACGGAGAGACTTTCCTTCCAGATGATTGTCATTCGGGTACAGAATTTTAGAAATTGCATTGGCAATGGAATTCTGACCGAGTGCCTGTGCATAGTTACCCTCGTTGAATTTCTTCATGTCGAAAGAAGGAGCTTTTGCAGACCACAGACGGAGGACGGACACACCGGGGGAATCATAACCAGATACATACATATCTACCGGAGTAGCCAATACAGTATTGTAATTCACATGGGAAATATGATGATACTGATTATCCCAGTATTCTTTCATTTCGCCCTCGAAGTGAATTTCAATTGCACGTTCCGGCTTCGGGTCAAGCCATACAGAACCACCCGGAAGCCAGTTATCTGGCAATTCTTCCTGCCAGCCGTCTTCCAGTTTCTGCTTGAAAATACCATACTCATAGCAGATAGAGTGACCCATTGCAGGCATTGCCATTGTTGCCATACCGTCCAGATAGCAAGCCGCCAGACGCCCCAGACCGCCGTTACCAAGACCGGCATCAGGCTCACATTCATAAATCTTGTCAATGTTGATGTTGAAGTCAGCCAGCATCTGCTTTACCTTGTCAGCAATTTCCAGATTGTAAAGGCTTGTTTTCAGGGAACGACCCATCAGGAATTCCATAGAAAGGTAATATACCTGCTTCCTTCCTGCGGAATGAACCTGATTGATAAACTTTCTGCGCTTTCCCTTCAGGTATTCTACAACAAGGGAGGAAATTACCTCATATACCTGCTGGTCGGATGCTTCATCAGGGGAGACATTGAATTTATTTTGCAGTCTCTCACTGAACATGGTCTTAAACTTCTTGAATTCGATTGTGTCAAATGATGCCATACGTTTGTTTACGCTCCATATCATACCAATTCGGAGCGTTCTCCTTTCCATAGTTATTGTGAATGGTGTGCGGTCGTGAAATGTTTCCGCCTGTCACAACCCCATAGTATAAGTATACCCTATTTTTCCCTTTGTTGCAATTGACGAATTCGACAAATATTATGTGCTCTTTCATTACAATTTGTATAGATATGAGAAATTTTTGTTCAGTTTTTGTTGAAAATGCGTGAAATTATACAAAAGGTTTTCTTATCTGTGCCATTTTTTGTATAACCGGAAAGGCTGTCCCCTGAAACCAGTGGACAGCCAGTTTGTCTAAATTTTATCATCCAACTGAATCAGTCAGCATCTCCGGCAGAAAATACACCGTCCTGATATACTACGTGTCCGCTTCTGATTAACGGCAGAACTGTTCCCAGAATGTGACCTTCGGGGCAGTAACCACTTTCTACCAGTTCACCAGCAGAGCGAGGAGCATCCAGCAATGCTTTCAGGAGCGGGCGGTACATCGGCTCAACAGTATCCAGCATCTTTACAGCATCCTCATCCAGTTCCATCACACCGGATTCAGCACGATTTACAGGGGCTTTTCTGCGCTTCTTGGGCTTTTCAGCCGGAGCGACAGTAACATTTTCTTCCTTGACAGGAATGGAAGGCTCTTCCTCAACAGCTTCTGTTTCAGGAACAACCTCTGTTTCCGGTTCAGGGTTCTCAACTTCTGCAACAACAGGAGCTTCCGGAATGATTGTCTGCACCTCCTTAACAATATCAGAAATGGGCTTCACCGGCTCAACTGGTGCAGATTCAATGACAATCGCATCTGTTTCGAAAATCGGAACAGGCGGAATTTCACTCTGAGATGGTACAGCAAAATCAGGGACTGACTTGGTTTCTGTCTCAACAGGGGCAATTTCGGGAGCAGATTCAGAAGGTTCTTCCGTTACAGCCTGAATTTCTTCTACAGTCAATTCGGGTTCAGCTTCCTTTTCTTCCTCCTCTGCTTCTTCGAGAGCAGCAGACTGTGCGGACTGTGCTTCCAGAAGGACAGCTCTTCCCACTCTGATAGCCTCATCACTTTCCGCAACAATCACAGCGAGGGCAGCGTCTTTATTTTCGCCGTTCTTGATAATTTCTGCCATCATCTTGGAAATATATTCATCACCCGAACCGAACAGCGTGCAAGCCGCAGCGGTACGGAGAGAATGCTGACTTCCAGAATCTTCCATCACAAGAGAACCTGCGCCAGTTGTATAAACCGCAAATGCGATAAAGGGAGACTGTTCCAATGTTCCGCCCCATGCCTTAATGGAACGCTTTGCACTGTCGATATGATTGACACAGCGTTTCTTGTTGGGGTTCGGGGGAATCAGAACAGAAGGCTGCATTTCGTGATTGAGTGCGGCAACTGTACCGCTTCCGATGGAAATTGCCAGAAATTCGCCGTTTGTCTTCAAAGCAACAGCGGAAACAGTTGCTGACAAATCGTCAACGGCATATTTTCCATTTTTCGCCTCTGCTTCATAAGCATTCATCAGCTCACGAAGAGCAGCATCTTTGAATTCGTTTTTGTCAGTGATGCGCCATGTCCATTTATTCTGGAAAAATGCAATCATTGTTTCCACATTGATTTTCGCAGCTCTTCTTGATGCGGCGGGTCTTTTTGTACCAACTGCACCATCAGCCACAACGACAACAGACAATTCTTCATCACAGTATGTACCAGCCCGATTCAGGCTGACTTTTCTTTCAGGAGCAGCAGCATCCGGACGCTTTCTGCTCGTCATATATCCAGCTCCGACTTTCATATTATCTGATACCTCCCTCAAATTAAATTCTGTTCCTGATAATCCAGAACGAGACGTTCAAACAGGTTATTCCATCTTCTTGTACTGCATTCTGCATCATTCAGGTAAATACGCTCCATATCATTCACGAAACTTTCCGGAATGCCTTCCGCATTCTGGAGGGCGGTCAGCATCAATCCAAGTTTATCTGCATCTTCCGCACCAAAAAGAAGCTGGAAAAACAGGGAACGAAGAGAAACTTCCAGATTGTCGCTCCTTACCCATGCTGTTGTGAGACAAGTACCATCATGGAATACAAGGGTATTTCCAGCAACTGGAATATGATTATCCGCTCTTTCATTGACCTGCTGCATCAGGTTTGCAGCTGCCAGCGTTCTGGTGAAGAAACTTCCGGGGGCTGTATCCGCAGTACCTGCCAGCATATCACGCTTCATGGGGAGAAGGATACCCCATTCTATATCATCAGTTTTCTTGTGGAGCATTGTACCTTCACAAGGAACATCAGATTCTTTGCTGACTACAAGACTGCCGTCTTCTGTGATAAACACACCAGTTACAATTTCCTCGGAAAGGCTGAGAATATTTCCATCTTCATCAGTCAGGAGGTTTTCAAGGTCATGCATTTCAGCCAATGCCTTATCAGCTTCCCAGAGACCATTGTAATAAATTGCCGGATGATGTTCCTTGAAAGTCTTACAGAGAACAGAAGCAAGCTCTCTCTGTGTTTCAGTGCAGGCAACAATCAACAGACGCTTTTCCGGCTGCATGTGATAAATGGAACTAACCAGCTCCGGCGGTGTCATTGCGGTGACGGTGGATACATCTTCTTGTTTCAGGGTTAAAGGGTTTTCCGCCCCTTCTTCAGTGATAACAGCTTCTGTGTATTTTTCCAGAAGATGTATCTCCTCACTGGATAACTGTCTGATTCTCTCATCCATAGTGAATCCTCGCTTTCTTGAAATGCTGGCTCTGTAATGGGGAAAAGTTCCTCTTTCTTTATGCTCAGCGATATATATTCTTATTATACCATCTTTCAGACAGGATTGTCAAGAATTCTGCGAAATCCGGCATGATATTTTATCAAGCATTGTGGAGATTATCTAAATATTACCAGATTTTTTTTGCAATTTGCATAAAAACGAATTTTACTTTCTCTGCGTGTACGGAATTTCACAACATTTCTGTCCCATTGCAGGAAAGAAAAAATTATTTTTTCTTCTTGTTAGACAGGCTAACTTGATATTGTATTATTCCTATCGATATGGTATACTTACAAGAAAATACATTCATCAGAAAGGAAAGCTGTTACATGCAAACACATTCTGTCTATGCGGACTATTCCGCCACAACACCAGTTTCACAGGAAGTATTGCAGGCAATGCTGCCATATTTTACGGAATCATTCGGCAATGCATCCAGCATCTACCAGATAGGACGTAAAAACGAAGCCGCCATTCTCAATGCCCGTGCCAATATCGCCCAATGCTTAGGGGCTGACCCTAAAGAAATTTATTTCACGTCAGGGGGTTCAGAGTCGGATAACTGGGCAATCAAGGGGGCTGTGGATGCTCTGAAAATGCAGAGGAAACGGCATATCATCACAACTGCTTTTGAACATCATGCTGTCTTGAATACGTGTCAATTTTTGGAAAATCATGGCTTTGAAGTGACATATTTACCAGTATCTTCCAATGGAATGGTGAATCCCCAAGACGTGGAAAAGGCTATCCGGAGTGATACCGCCATTGTCTCAGTGATGTGCGTTAATAATGAAATCGGAACAATTCAGCCCATTTCACAAATTGGCGAAATCTGCCATGAACATAGTGTATTATTTCATACGGATGCAGTGCAGGCAATCGGAAATATTGAAATTGACGTGAAACAGCAAAATATTGATATGCTGTCAATATCAGGACATAAATTCCACGCTCCGAAAGGAATCGGGGTTCTGTACGTCCGGAATGGAATCAATATTTCCAACCTCATCCACGGCGGAGGGCAGGAAATGGGGAAACGTGCCGGAACAGAGAATACAGCCGGAATTGTCGGCATTTCGAAAGCCCTTGAAATTGCTGTCAGTCATATTGCGGAAAAAAACGAACGTCTGACACCTTTTCGGAATCGGCTCATTGAAGGATTACTGCAAATCAAGGGCACACGTCTGAACGGTGACAGAATTCAGAGGGTATGCAATAATGTAAATATTTCCATTGAGGGAATCGAAGGGGAAAGCCTGATTCTCCTGTTGGATATGCAGGGAATTCAGGCTTCATCAGGTTCAGCTTGTTCGGCTGGTTCACTTGAACCTTCTCACGTCCTGACGGCTATCGGGCTGGAAAGAGAATCCGCTCACAGCTCTTTACGACTCACATTCGGGGAAAATTTCAATGAAACAGACTTGCAATACATTCTGAAAGTCGTCCCTGAATGTGTGGAAAAACTGCGGAACATTTCCCCCCTCTGGAAAGGCGGTCAGAAATGAATTACAGTCAGAAAGTATTGGAACATTTTGTTAATCCAAGAAATTCCGGTGAAATGGAGAATCCGGATGCTGTCGGAGTGTCCGGAAGTGAAAAATGCGGAGATATTACCAGAATTTACCTCAATATCAAAAATAACATCATTTCCGAAGCAAAATTTCAGACATTTGGATGTTGTGCAGCCATTGCAACCTCCTCCGTCACAACGGAACTCCTTCAAGGAAAAACCATTGAACAGGCTATGCAGTTGACAGAATCTGACATTGTTCAGGCTCTGGACGGTTTGCCACCCGATAAAATGCACTGTCCAGCAGTCGCTGAACAGGCGGTGAAATCGGCTTTATCCGATTATCAGGCGAAACACGCAAAAAAAGGGAAACTGCTGTGAATACTGGCAGTTTCCCTTTTTATCAATGCCAGAATATGAGTAAATCTCTCATGGTATCATAGTAAGAAGGATTTCTTCTCAGCAACATGCAGTCACGCAGTCCAGCCAACATTACCCATATCAGAAACGCACTCAACAAGCACAAAATCACTGTTAGAATATAACGGTACATTTTTTTCTTGACATCTGTTGTTCTCAATAACACTATTACGCACCCGATGAACAGCAAAGGCGTAATGTCGCAGATATACCGCAGATTCAAACCGCCCATGCAGAAATCCATCCATGCCGTAATGATTGGCACAATGAAACACAATGCAAGGGCAACTGACCTCTGACGATTTGTCACACCCTGACGGAATCCGGCTAATGTGCGCTTGTAAGCGGTCGGCATTAACAAAAATCCTGCCATTGCAAAAGGATTCATCAGCGCACTAAATACCCCTTCCATGTAGACATATGCACCGTAATTTCTCAGATGGTCGCAGTTTGTCTCAAAATAGGGGAAAGAAGAGCGCATTTGCGGAATTTGCAGGAAATAATGAAAAAACGATGCCGGCAACAATGACAACCGCAGATGATTGGCATTGACATTGCTTACGGTTAATTGATAGGTTGCACCAAAATCCAACGGCGAACCGAAACGCATTGCATTATATGCCATCACTCCGCCCAGACCAGCCACAAGCGGAACAGCGAAACTGAATGCCTGTGTCATACGGCTTGCAATGGTTTCCGACTTTCTGAACAGAATCCCAAAAAAGAACGGTAACAAAACTGCTGCACTGATTGCCACACTCGGTCTTGATGCCACTGTCAATGCCAGTGCAAGACCGCTTCCGGCGAATAACAGGCATTTCCATAACTTCTTTTTCACGGCAATGCCCCATAATCCTAACCACAATGTCAATGCAATATAACACTGTGCAGAGGCAACCGCTACAAAGTATTTGTCAGAAAATTCCATGCAGTAATATGCCCCTGTACATGCCGTGATTGCCGGAAGACTTGCCAATAATAACAGAAAATTCGGCTTTGTCGTCATCAACCGCACTGCTGACAATAACGCCATACACATAAAGAAAATGGAAAGCGTTGCAAAAAAATCATTCGCCATTCCTGTGGTGGGGAGTTTCCCATTCATAAGAATATACGGCGCATAATATGTCAAAACTGGTGCAATTCCGAAATAGCTGTAATAATTGCCGTCATAATAGGCATAATCCCACGCAGACGGAGCATTACTTTCACGTCTTGCGCTGTTGTCATAGGGATTTTCGAGTTTTTCCAGTTCGGGAGAAACTTCAATTTCAAGTGCAACCCTGCCATTATTGAGGGCATGGAATGTCTGTGCATAGGGGTCAGCCCATGAATAATTTTTATCTTTCTCATATTCCGTGAGGTCTTCCACCTTTACCACATCATAAAATTGTGTCGCCGAAAATGTACACAACATGACCATCATTCCCACGATTGCCAGATGTGGGGGCTTTCTCCAGTCAAAAGCAACCTCATACAGTCTGCACTGAATAATAATAGCGACAACTGCACAAATCATCATCAAAATCATATACCGAAGCAATGAAAATTCATACGGCAACGCTGGAACAGCCACGATTTCCGTCAGTGTGACAGGGTTTGCAATTTGTGCAAAATGCAGTTTCATGGAATATAATGTTTCATAGGGAGAAAATGACATCATGCATGAATTTTCATTCCCTAAAGTATAGGTATCTGCTACAATCTGATAAGCATAGCGGAAATTATCGTCCTCCATGTCCATCCAGACATGAAAAATCCTTGCATCCTCATTGATTTCCTGATTCATGTGGAAAATAAAGCCCTTGGCATTCTGGGGAAGCGTATTCAGGAACATTTCACAGTCTCCCTTGATAATGAGACTGTCTCCCTGTTTTTTAAGCTGGTCACTTTCTTCAAAGGTAATATCGTCAACTGTCAGAATGGTGGTATTGCTGTCGGTTGTCAGGCTTTTGCCATTGAATACAAGTACCTCCGCCGAAAGGAGAATCAGTCCGCACAAGGTAAGCACTTTCACAAATTGATGCAACTGTTTTTCCTCCGGAAGAACCATTTTCAGCATCACTGACAAAAACGGCAGTAATGCACTCACTGCAACCGCTATGGGATTGAAAAAATCTCCGTACCGAAACATAAACGTCGAGATTATCAGTGATAACACCATCAGGATTAAAATTTCCCCTGCTATCATGACACCGCCACAACATATCAAAAATTTGGTATCAGCAGTATGATTTTCAGGGGCAATCCACCGAAACGGCTTCGGAAAATGAAGTAAATTGGTTTGCAGTGGTTTCTTGCTATTGAAAAAAATCCCCGTCACTACAAACAATATCCCCCATAATAATGGAAATAAAATGTTTATTAGCATATTTTGTTATTCTGTCCAGAGCGGACAGTTCCTTTCCTTATAGTATCCGTTTCTTAGTATATCACAAAATACAGCAAATTGCAAGCAAAATAATTTTTTTTTTTCAAAAAAAGACTTGCTTTTTTCAAAAGAATGCGTTATAATAATAGACAGATAACATGTTGACTGAGAGAGTAGCATTTTTCATTCCCATTCTACAGAGAGATGCACACTGGCTGAAAGTGCATTGTATGGCGGAAATTGTGAAGTTCACTCACGAGTGGCACTGCCGAAGTATTGATATATTGTAAGCGGTGATGTATGTCTGCATTAAAGACAAAGAAGTGTTGGCTTCTGAACCAAATGGGTGGTAGAACAAGTATGACTTGTCCCTTTGGGGCAGGTCGTTTTTTGTTGCAGTAATGCTGACAAATCAAATTTTATTATTTTAATGAGGTGAAAGTATGAAAGAACAGCTCAAATCCATTGAGGAACGTGCAAGGGAAGCCGTTTCCGCTGTCACTGACCTGAAAGCACTGGATGAACTCCGTGTGAAACTGCTCGGCAAGAAAGGAGAACTGACCGCCATTCTCAAACAGATGGGTAAACTCTCCGCAGAGGAACGCCCTGCTATGGGACAACTGGCGAATCAGGTTCGCTCCCAGCTGGAAACCATGATTTCTGACAAAACAAAGGCTTTGCAGGAAGCTGCACAGAATGCCCGTCTTGCTGCGGAAACAATTGATATTACCATGCCGGCGAAAAAGCCCGAAACTGGTCATCTGCATCCGCTCAAAATTGTGGAAAATGAAATCCGTGAAATCTTTTTAGGAATGGGCTTTTCCATTGCTGACGGTCCTGAAGTCGAATATGATTACTATAATTTCGAGGCTTTGAATCTCCCCCCTGACCATCCGGCAAGAGATACACAGGATACATTCTATATCACTGACAATATTCTGCTGAGAACACAGACTTCCTCTGTACAGGTTCATGTCATGGAGACACAGAAACCGCCTATCCGTGTAATTTCTCCCGGACGTGTATATCGTTCTGATGCAGTGGATGCAACACATTCTCCCTTGTTCCATCAGGTGGAAGGGCTTGTCATTGACAAGGGCATTACCATGGCTGACCTCAAAGGAACATTGGAATTACTCATGCAAAGACTGTATGGAGACGACTGCAAAATCCGTCTTCGTCCGCATCATTTCCCATTTACTGAACCTTCCGCAGAAGTTGACGTGATGTGTTTCAACTGTCATGGGGCTGGCTGTCGTATGTGCAAGAACGAGGGGTATATTGAATTATTGGGTGCTGGTATGGTGCATCCGTGGGTACTGGAAAACAGTGGCATTGATTCCAGTGTTTATTCTGGTTTTGCGTTTGGTCTGGGACTGGAAAGAATTGTCATGAGAAGATACCAGATTTCTGATATGCGTCTGCTGTTTGAAAATGATGTTCGTTTCTTGGAACAGTTCAGATAAGGAGATGCAATATGGAAACTTTGAAGGCACTCACAGAAAGAAGAAGTATCCGCCAATATCAGGAAAAGCCTGTCACGGCGGAACAAATTCAGGAAATTATTGATATTGCAAGATTTTCCCCCACTTGGAAAAATTCACAGACTGTCCGCTATTATGCCATTCTCGACAAGGAATTGAAAGATAAGATTGCAGAAGTGGGAACTCTTGGATTTTCCAAAAATGGAAATAATATCCGCAGTGCATCAGCATTGATTGTCCTTGCCACCATTGATGGAATCGCAGGCTATGAAAAAGACGGCACTCCCACAACTGCAAAGGGTTCACATTGGCAGTCGTTTGATGCTGGAATTGCTTGTCAAAGTGTTTGCCTGACAGCATACGACAAAGGACTTGGAACGCTGATTATGGGAATTTATGATGAGAAAAAAATTGCCGAACTGATTTCACTCCCTGAAGGTCAAAGCATTTCGGCATTGATTGCCGTTGGCTACGCTGATGAAGCCCCCACAGCTCCCAAAAGAAAAACACTTGATGAAATTTTAACGATTCTTTGATAAGGAGGATTTTATTCAATGAATTTATCTATGAGATGGCTTGGCGATTATGTCAAGCTGGATGTTACCCCGAAAGAATTCTGTTCCGCTATGACAATGAGCGGTTCAAAGGTAGAAGCTTTTGAAGAAGAAAAGAAACGCTTGGAAGGTTTCGTAGTCGGGAAAATTTTAAGCAAGCGAGTACATGAGAATGCAGATGCACTCTTTGTTTGCAGTGTTGATATGGGCGGAGAAGAGCCTGTTCAGATTGTCACCAATGCGAAAAACGTCAAGGAAGGCGATTTCGTCCCTGTTGCCACTATCGGGACAACTGTCACAGAGGGCAATCAGTCCATGAAAATCAAGGCTGCAAAGGTCAGAGGTGTGGAAAGCCGTGGTATGTTCTGCGGTCTGGAAACATTGGGCTTGACACAGAATGATTTCCCCTATGCTGACCCTGAAAGCGTTTTCGTATTGCAGGAAGAATGCAAGGCTGGTCAGGACGTTGCATCCGCATTGGGTGTGGATGATGTTTCCGTTGAATTTGAAATCACATCCAACCGCCCCGACTGTCTGAGCGTTATCGGACTTGCAAGAGAAGCATCAGCAACTTTCAATGTTCCGCTGACTGTCAACAAGCCTGAATTTACTGGTTCAGATGAGGACATTACAAAGACTTTAACTGTCGAAATCCAGAACAAGGAAAAGTGCACTCGTTATTGTGCCGGACTGGTCAGAAATGTGAAAATTGCTCCCTCTCCTCGTTGGATGCGTGAGAGATTGAGAGCTTCCGGTGTTCGTCCTATCAATAATCTGGTGGATATTACCAATTATGTTATGTTGGAATACGGTCAGCCCATGCACGCATTTGACCTGCGTTTCGTAAAAGGCGGCAAAATCTGCATCCGCAACGCCCAGAACGGCGAAAAAATTACCACCCTTGACGGAATTGAACGTGAACTCACGGACAAAATGCTGATTATTGCCGATTCTGAAAAGCCCATTGCAGTAGCTGGAATTATGGGCGGTGAATATTCCGGCATCATGGAAGATACTGTTGATGTAGTTTTCGAAAGTGCCTACTTTGAGCCGGTACAGGTTCGCCAGACATCTAAAAAACTTGGCATGAGAACAGATGCTTCCGCACGGTATGAAAAGGGGCTTGATGAAACCTCTATGCCCGTTACCCTTGCAAGGGCTTTACAGCTTGTGCAGGAACTCGGTGCAGGTGAACCAGTCGGAACAACCATTGACGAAAATTATTCTAATCCAATTCCTAACCATATTCCTTTTGATTCTAAATGGATTAACGCTTTCCTTGGTGCTGATATTCCTGAAAGTGATATGGTGAAATATCTGGAAAGTCTCGAAATCAAGGTGGAAAACGACGAATGCATTGCTCCCTCTTTCCGCATTGATTTAGCACGTCCTGCCGATATTGCAGAAGAAGTCGCCAGAATTTACGGCTATAATAATTTACCGTCTACCGTCATTACAGGTGTTGCAAAGGCACAATTGACCCCCGAACAGAAATTTACCCGCACCATTGAGGAAACCGCTGTCAGTGTGGGCTGTGACGGCATTTTGACCTATTCTTTCACCTCCCCCAAAGCATTCGACAAAATCAACCTCCCCGAAAATTCCCCCCTCCGCAACGCTACTACTATCACAAATCCCCTCGGCGAAGATACCAGCGTCATGCGTACAACCACAATTCCCAGTATGCTGGATATTCTCGCTTTTAACTACAGCAAGCGCAACCCGAAGGCTTGGCTTTATGAAGTTTCCAAAGAATACCATCCGACTGAACCCGACAAGCTCCCCACTGAACCGCAAGTATTGACAATCGGCTTGTATGGCAGTGATGCTGATTTCTTCCTGCTCAAAGGCATGGTGGAAACTGTTTTCGACAAATGCGGTGTATCTGGTGTGAATTACATCCGTCCAGAAAAATCTGACGAAAAGAACGCTTTCCATCCGAACCGTTCCGCTGAAGTTTATGCAGGTGAAACTTATCTCGGAATTATGGGTGAAATTCATCCGGATGTGCTGAAAACCTATGGAATCGGTGTCCGTGCGTATGTTGCCAAAATCCAGATTCCGGAATTGTTCTCCGTTGCCAATAACGAAATCACTTACAAGCCCCTGCCGAAATTCCCAGCTATGACCCGTGATATTTCCCTCGTTTGTGATGAAACAATTCCAGTCGGTGAACTCGAAACTGCTATTTCTCAGGCTGTCGGCAAATCCCTTGAAAAGATTGAACTCTTTGACGTATATCAGGGCGAACAGATTGCAAAGGGCAAAAAGTCCGTTTCTTTCTCTATCATCATGCGCAACGCAGAAGAGACCATGACCGCTGAACAGGCTGATTCTGCTATGAAACGTGTATTGAAGGCATTAACCAAACTCGGCGCAAATATCAGAGAATAATTTTTTGAAATTCATTTCAGTTTTAAGATACTTTTAAGGTTCAAATGTTATATTATTACCAAGCTAGAAAATCATATTATAACCCCTCTCAAAAAAATGAAGATATTTCGCACAATACCCCACATTCCCCCGTGGGGTATTCGTGTATCAGAAAGGATTGACACGCTATGAAACGACTGATTCCCCTTTTGACTGCATTCACCTTGCTGTTTTGCGGATGTTCTTCAAACGGCATTTCTTCACAAAACACCCCTGAAACCGTTGCCAAAACTCCAGCTTCTCCCATGACTGTCACTTTCCTGAAAGTCGGCAAGGCGGACGGTATGATATTGCAAACTGAAAACCATGCAATTATTATTGACTGCGGAGAAAAAACAGACGGCTCGAAAATGGTTGACTGTCTCAACGAAAAGGGCATTACTCAAATTGACTGCATGATTCTCACCCACTACGACCAAGACCATATTGGAGGGGCTGCGAAAGTTCTCAAAAATTTCCCTGTTTCACAGGTAATTGTTGCTGATTATACCGAAGAAAGCAAGGAATATACCAAACTTGTGGAAGCTATGGCGACACAAGACCTTTCTTTCACCATCCCCACCAGTACCATGGAATTCACTTTTGATGATGCCACTTTCACAGTTTACCCGCATATTTCAGATGATTATAAAGACGGGTTCGACAATAATTGTTCACTGGTGACAAAAGTCGTTCACGGAGGAAATGTCCTCTTGTTCACAGGAGATGCCATGCAGGAACGGCTTGACGAAATGATGAACCTCGGAAACTGCGACTTGCTCAAAGTCCCCTACCACGGAAGAGAAATTGCCAATCTGCCGGAATTTCTTGATAAAGTCACCCCTGAAATCGGTGTCATCTCGACAGATGAAGAAAACCTCTCCGAAGTGACCGTTTCTGAACTGGCTGAAAGAAATATTGATACTTACATTACTTGTCAGGATGGCTATATCACCGCCGTCAGTGACGGCTTGACAATCTCCATGTCAAAAACCGGAATTGTCAAGGATGAAACCACCGAAACAGAAGAAGATGCAGAAGAAGAACAGGAACTTTCCGAAGAATAATATCATTTTTCCTGTTTGAGTGAAAATCATTCTTGCATTTTGCGGAATTTTGTGATATAATGAACTTATAATTCTAATGGAGGTGCATTTCAATGCCATTTATCAACATCAAAACCAATCAGCCTGTCCCGAAGGAAAAGCAGGAGGCTATCAAGTCCGGACTGGGTAAGGCAATTACTACTCTTGCCGGAAAGTCTGAAACATGGCTCATGGTAGGAATCGAACCGGAATATGTTCTTTATTTTCAGGGAACAGATGCGCCGGCTGCTATGGTTTCCGTGAGCGTTTACGGAAACAGTTCTCCTTCCTCTTATGACAAGCTCACTGGACAAATCAGCAATCTTCTGAATAATGAACTCAATATTCCTGAAAACAGAATTTATGTCAGCTATTCCGGTACACCTGACTGGGGCTGGAACGGCGGAAATTTCTAATCCACAAAACCAAAATAAAAAGCCCTCCCGAAATGGGGGGCTTTATTTGTTTATTTACTGAGAAAATCATTCATAGTTACCTGAACACGAGGATTTCCGTTTTCGTCGTCTTCAATCATGACAACGGTTTCCATGGTGATAGGAGTATTGGGAATAGCCAACTCTCCGCTGGAATTATAAGAGCGCTCGACTTTGAGGAAGTTGTCAACAACATCCATTCCCTCTGTGACCTCTCCGAAAGCAGCATACTGACCATCAAGGAATGTACAGCTGTCATCATAGCAGATGAAAAACTGACTGGAAGCACTGTCGTAAACCTGTGTACGAGCCATAGAGACAACGCCCCTTTTGTGGGAAAGGGTATTATGAACGCCGTTCGCCTCAAATTCGCCCTTGATGGTGGGGACAGAACCGTCTCCCATGCCTGTGCCGGTAGGGTCTCCGCCCTGCGCCATGAATCCCTCAACAACACGATGGAAGCCAATTCCATTATAAAAGCCGTCATTCACAAGCTTTTCGAAATTTTCGCAGGTGATGGGAGCTTGGTCGGGGTGGAGGGTAATAATAAAAGTATTGCCGGAATCAGCAGAGGTATTCTGTGCGCTGTTCTGAATGTCAGCGTTTTGATTGCCGTCGTCATTTTGATTATCAGCGTTTTGATTAGCACTAGCATCTCCGGCAGGTGCAGCGGAAGAAGCACTTTCTCCAGATGTTCCGCATCCGGTGAGAATTCCGGCAAGAGCAGATAATGCCAGTACTCCGGCAAAAAATCTTGTTTTCATGTAAAAATCTCCTTTCATGGGGAAAGCCCCCTCACAATGGAGAGGGCTGAGAATGGATTAACCTTTTTTATTTTTCTTTTCGAGCCAAGTCACCGCCATGTCAAGCGCATCATAGAGGTTATCACGTTCGCCATTCTTCACAATGGCTTCAATGGGGTCAAGGTTTTCGTCAGTGGACATCAAGTAAAGCTGTACCTGCTGGGCAACATAGTAATTTCTTACCTTTTTGGTTTTTCCAGCCTGTAACATGACAACATAAGGGTCACTCATAAACCCGAAATACATTTCGTTACCCTTGCGTACAAGGGGGTAGCCTTTGTAGGTGATAAAATTCATAAACAAAACACTCCTTTCATGAGATAAAAATAATTTATTGCCAAGAGGTCTTGAAATCCTCTTCCAGATTATCAAAGATACCGAGATTATAAATCAGCGTATCCAGTGCAGACGAGCGCACAACATAGCTTGCAACACCGTTTCGGGCTACAATGGTCTTCAAATCCGAAACACGGTAAAAACTGATGGTATAATCATCTTTTCCATTCTGAGAAAGAACATGGACTTCTCCGTCCGGCTCACCTTCAGGGAGGTCGCCAATATAAAATTCTTCTCCGTAGATGCTAAGGAGGAATCTGTACAACAGGCGGAAACGTTCTGTGTCGCATGATTCGCCGTTTTTGGTGACAACATAATTTTTTTGTTCTGTGCCCTCTCCCTCAAATTTGAGAGAAGTACCACCAGCAGAAACATCCAGCTTTGCAAGTGTCCAGACATTGGTTGAAAAGATGTTAGCAGAAGTAATGTCCTTTGGCTGAACAGTTGCCCATACGTCATTGTCAGCAGTTATGCCATAAATGAGATTGACACCATCAAGGAAAGTATAATAACATTTCGTTCCGGCTTCGGTCTGGTAGCTGTCGCCAATGGTGAGGTGATATTCTGCGCCGTTGTCACACTTGACAGTCACGGTACAGAATGGGTCAGAAAGTCCGGTCTTGTCGAAATCCTGTTCTTCGGGGTGAATGACTGCGATTTCCTCGGCTGTCAAGCCAAAAATACCATTTGTGACGTTGACAGACTTTTCCACATTGAGGTAAGAGAAAATTGGTTCAAGCATCATATGTGTAGCCGCCGTACCACCAGCAGTATCATCATTTGCGCCCTCGTAGTCATATTCAAGGTAAATATCCCAGTCAAGGTCTTTTCTCTGAATACGGACAGAATCAACAATAGGATATTCCGCCTGTGCTGGTTCTTCAAGGACGGTTTTTGAAATAAACTGGTCAGTCGTTTTCTGGTAGCTCATCAGATAAGATGACATGACCAGATAGACATTTCCATTACATTCACAATAGCTTTTTCCGGAACTGATAGGTGAAGGGTCGCCAATTTTCAGATTAAATACACTTCCATCCGCATAAGTCAAAGCAATTTCTGAAAGAGGTTTCTCCAAACCGTATTTACTCAGGTCGGAGGGGGATTCTTCCACAAGTTCAACAGCGTTCAGACCGCTTCCGTTATTGGCAAGGGTATATAGTAAATTATTGTCAAAATTCACATCATCATACCCCTGAACGGCATAAACAGGCTTTTCGTCGTCGGACTTCGCCTTTTCTTTCTGGATGACAGTAAATTCGTCAGTATTCTTCACCTGAATTTTGACGACATTATTTGTCAAGCCCTCATTGAGAGGGATGCTTTTGTCTTCGTCATCTGTCAAACTATCCAACAGTGAGCTTTCATCACTGCCAGTATTGCTGTTTTTATTGAGTGTATTCACGGCAACAACCCCGACAATCAAGCCAACCAGAAAACAACAACTGACAAGGAGGAGTCTGGTATTTTTAGACAAACCGCCTTTTTTGACTTTCTCCGTTCTCTGGGGAGTACTTCCGAAAATGGTATCCGCTTCCGCTGTGGCATTTTCCGCCAGTTCTTCAGGATTCTGTTTTTCTTCGCTCATTTATTGCGTCTCCTCATAATTACAAATACACCAATCGCCATCACGAGAGCCGGAACAGCGAACACAACTAAAACAGACCCTCTCATTTCTCCGGTCTTCATTGTCAAAGTCTGCGTGGTAAGCTGTTTTTCTGCAATAATCAAACTGCTGTCTTTTCCAGCCATGGTATTCACGGCACTGATGAAATATTGTGCATTGTTATAGGATGCATCCTGCATCAGGTAATAATCCGCCAGCATCATTGAACCCATAACCATGACAGAACTCTGATGAGGAACATTGTCAATATATTCCTTCCGGACAGAAACACCCATGACAGTCTGTGCGCCGGCTTGTTCTTTTTTGTTGTTCTCAGTCTTTGAACCCATCTCATTGAGATAGACCGTTTCAGACGTTTTCAGCAGTGCGGAAGTAATACCGCCTCCCTGTGATTCCCATAAAAATTCAATCGGTCTGCAAAGAGGTGCAACAATCGGGAGAGAAGTATTCACAAGCCCTGTTGAATAGGCTTCGTCTGAAATTTCCGCAACCGGAACAGAGGCATTCCCCACCGCAAGTGTCACCTGCTGTGCGGATTTTTCGTCTCCCTCCAAAGCAAGATTCTTTGTCACGGAAATTCCCCATGTCGAAAGAAGTTCGTCAAGGTTCGGAGTGTTGCCCTGCGTGAAATCAGCGATATACAGCATATTTCTGTTGTATTCGCCGTCATTGTAGAGGAAAGCCGAAATCTTGTCAACTGCTGTCGAAGTGAGGTCGTTAATGGGTGCAGGCAATACAATGAGGTCATATGTTTCGGGACTGAATTCATCTGTATAAATATCGACTTCCTTTACATCATAGCCATTTTTTGTCAGGGTCTGTCCTATCATACCAATGGAGTAATAATTATAGGTCTGGTTGTAAATAGGTGCGCCGTTTGCCTTGGAAAGAACAGCAACTTTTACAGGGTCTGCATCTGTGACGAACATCAGGGCAGAAGTCAGATTTTGTTCCCCTGTGAAGCCTGTAATGCAGTCTTCTAAAGTCCCTTGTCCATAATAACGATAGTAATACATTTTTTCTTGGTCATAGCTGAACAAATTGCTCACATTGACTACACGCATTTTGGATTTATCCGCCGAATCAGATACAATAATATCACCCTCTGTCAGAGAACCAGTATAATTTTCCTGATAGGAATTGACAACATCAGGATTTGTGGAAGGGTCAACGAAAGTCAGGTGTACTTTGTCGGAATACTGTGCATACTTTTCCAGCAATTCACTGACCATTTTCATGGAAACACCGCTTGTCTGGAAACTGCTTTCGGACATTAACACGGTGAAATCCACATCTTTCTGCATTCCTTGCAGATACTCCACAGATTCATCAGAAATATCATAAATTCCATCTTCTGTCAAGTCCAGTTTCAGAGGGTATTTCTCCATGAGTCCGCTCACGAGGATATTCACCACAACCACAATCGCTGTCACAACGCAGGTAATTGCAGTGGCAAGCGCACCATAACGGAGTTTTTTCTGTGCACCGGCAGACATTTTTTTCTTTTCTTTTTTGGTTTTTTCGGGTTTCGGGGGTTCAGGGGCAGGGAGTGCCTCGGAAGTGTCTTCCATTTCTGCGTCTTCATTTTTTTCGATTTCGCTCATGTTTCCGCCTCCTCAGCTCCAGCGACGTTTTTCGAATACTCTCACGGTGAAGAAATTAAACAGCACTGCCACGCTGATAAAAAACAACACGCTTGAAAGATTGAAAATTCCGCAGGTAAATTCATAATATCTTGTATAGAATGATAAATCATACAGAATGTTCTGCAACCATGTGACACTGCTCAGTCTTGCTGCCAGCAAATCCACCAGAAAGAACAATAACAGACATACCATCGCCCCAACGGCTGCGGCTATCTGGTTTTCTGTCAGTGACGATACAAACAAGCCTACTGCAATAAATGCACCGCCAACCAGCACAATAGCAAGAAAATTCGAAAACAATGTCATCCATGCCATTGTCCCGAAAATGGAGAGAATCACTCCGTACAAAAAGCCAATACTCACCGCAATCAGGAAAATGGTCAATGCAGCAAAATATTTGCCTAATACGATTCCGGTCAATGATACCGGAGCAGTCAATAATCCTTGTTCTGTCTTCTGCTTTTTCTCCTCACTGAATAAACGCATTGTTAAAATTGGTATCAGGAAAATGCTGATAATGAACATGGTCGAAAATACTCCTGCCAGATTCACCGAACTTGAGGCTAAATTATCCATTGTGAAGAAAAATCCGCAGATAATGTCAAATACTGCCAAAAATACATATGCAATACTTGAAGTAAAGAAAGCACCGATTTCACGGCGATAAATTGCGCCCATTATTCGTTACCTCCCTTATTGTTTTTAACTTGCACCTGTTCGCCCATGGTAATTTTCAGGAAGATGTCTTCGAGTGTCATTTCCATGGTCTTCAATAACAGGATATTCCAGTTATTTTCACGGGCAATGCGGTTAATTTCATAGCGAATATCCTGATTTGGCTGGGCTTCAATTTCATATTCCCAAACTCCCTTTTCTCGTTCCATATCTGCACGGACATACTCAATCCCCTCAATGGAACGGATAGCCTGTAAAACAGCAGGTTTTTCGCCGTCAATTCTAACCATGATTCTGTGGTCAGTAGTGACCTGATTGGAAAGATTAGTTGCTGTGTCATCAGCGGCAATCACTCCATGATTGATGATAATGACACGGTCACAAACTGCCTGAATCTCTGAAAGAATATGGGAACTTAAAATTACAGTATGATTTTTTCCGAGTCGCTTAATCAGGGTACGGATTTCAATAATCTGTTTCGGGTCAAGTCCGACTGTCGGTTCGTCCAGAATCAGGACAGGCGGATTATTGATTAAAGCCTGTGCCAGCCCGACACGCTGTTTATAACCTTTGGAAAGATTCTTGATAAGACGGTTTTCCACGTCCTGAATCTTGCAGAGAGTCATCACGTCTTTCATGTGGGAACGTCTTGGCAGTCTGCATTTTTTCAAGTCAAAAACAAAATTCAAGTAAGCATGTACTGTCATATCAAGATAAAGTGGCGGAATTTCAGGAAGATAGCCAATATAAGATTTTGCTTTAATCGGGTCTTCCAGAATGTCAATGCCGTTAATCAATGCTTGTCCCGAAGTAGAAGAAATATATCCGGTCAGCATATTCATTGTTGTGGACTTTCCAGCACCGTTAGGACCTAGAAAGCCTAAAATTTCGCCGTCATTTACAGTAAAACTGATATCGTTGACGGCTTTTTTATCGCCGTAATGTTTTGTCAGATTTCTGACTTCTATCATGGAAGTCAAGACCTCCTTTAATGGAATTACGTTATTATTATAAAGTATTTATGTGTCAGAATAGTGAAAGCTCTTTGAAATTTGTCTGCAAGCTTTCAAATCTTTCTGCATCTGTGCGGTCAGTTCATTCACAGAAGAAAACTTCTGTTCGGGTCTGATAAAATGCAAAAGAATGACCTGCAATTTTTCGCCGTACAAATCCCCCGAAAAGCCGTCAATATACGTTTCTGCAAGGGGCATTCCCATATAATGTACAGTTGGCTTTCTGCCAATATTGGTAATAGACGGAAACCAGCCTTCCGGTGTCCTTGTGAAAGATGCGTACACCCCATAAGCCGGAATAAGCTGACCCCCTTCAAAAAGCTGGTTGACAGTCGGGAAGCCGATTGTCCGCCCAAGCTGTGCACCGTGGGTGACTTCCTGTAAAATCAGATACGGTTCACCAAGCAGAATATTTGCTTTTTCAAGGTTGCCCTCTTTGAGGAGTTTCCGGATTTCCGTTGACGAAACCGTGATGCCGTCAATTTGCACGTCGTCAACGATTTCTACCGAAAATCCGTAAATTTTCCCGAATTTCTGCAAATCGTGAACATTCCAGCCGGCATTTTTCCCAAAGCGGAAATCATTTCCACAACAAAGATAAGATGCATGTAACTGCTCACAAAGAATCTGCCTGACAAATTCTTCGCCCGACATTCCGCAGACTTCCTCAAACGGCACTGCAAGAATCTGTTCCATACCACAATCATTTTCCAGCATCCATAATTTGGTATTAGTCGGATAAATCCATTTTGACTGTTTTTGTTCCGCCATTTTGGCATGAAATGTGAATGCTGAAGGAATCAGACCGTTTTTTTTCTGCTGATAAGCCGTTTCTAAAACTTTCCTATGTCCGAGATGAACCCCGTCAAACAATCCCATTGCAACCGCTGTTGCATTTTTTTGTATTCCCAAAGTGTTCACCTCTCTGAAAGATTACGCTCAATCCTAAGGCAATCGTTTTCGAAATCGCTGAAAGCCGTTCCAAGAAAACCGTCCGGCATCCCATAGACAGCATAACGATTTCCGCCCGAAAGCTGTCCTTTCAGCTGAGACAATCCCAATTTGACACCATTTTTATAATGTATAGTTTGCTTTTCGTCGAGATGAATTTCCGGCAGGAATGTAAACGCTTTTTCAATGGGAATTATCAGATTCTCCACGTTTCCGGAATCGGCAAACTGCTGAACAGTTTCCAAAGTATGGCAATCATCAATATTGAAACCGCTTGCTGAAATGCGTCTTAAATCGGTCATGATTGCTCCACATCCTAAAGATTGCCCCATGTCATGAATCAAAGTTCTTACATAAGTCCCTTTACTGCAATCAATTCTGACTGCACCTTTTCCAGTAACTTCATCAAATTGAAGCAACACACATTCATAAACAGCAATTGTTTTCGGTTTCCGTTCGACTTCTTTCCCTTGTCTTGCGAGTTCATACAGCTTTTTTCCGTCCACCTTGACGGCGGAATACATGGGAGGAATCTGTATCACTTCACCAGCAGGAAAATACATCATGATTTGTTCGGGAGTGATACCGGAAAAATCATGTGTTCCCAAAATTTTCCCTGTGCTGTCCTGTGTATCAGAGACTTTCCCCAACTGAAACTCTGCAATATAAACTTTGTCTTCGTTCGGGAGAATTCCGCAGGCTTTCGTTGCATAGCCCACGAATACCGGCAATACTCCGGTTGCCATCGGGTCAAGCGTTCCGGCATGACCCAGACGGCGCATTTTTAGCATTCCTCTCAATTTTGCAATCACATCAAATGATGTGAAACCCTCTGGTTTGTCAATCAATAAAATTCCGTTCATATTGCAGATTCAACCGCTTTCAGGAGTGTCTGGCGAATTTCGTCCGTTGTGCCGGAAATGGTGCATCCCGCAGCCTTGACATGACCGCCACCACCTAATTTCTGGCAGATTTCAGCGACATTCACACTGTCTGTCGAACGCATGGAAATTTTATAAAATCCCCTTTTCGGTTCACGGACAGTAATTCCGACCTGAACACCTTCCGGCTGAGTTGACAATGTTGTCAAGCCCTCCATTTCTCCAATGGTAATGCCGTTTTTCTCGCAAATATCCAACATCGCCCATACAAGCGTTACCTTGCCGTTGAAATAAAATTCCATATTCCGGAACATTTCAATTTCAACCTGCAATTGTGCACGGCTTTTGACGGTGAACATTTCACGGTTAATCAGGTCATACCGGATGTGCGGAAATTCACGCATCATTTCCGCCGTGAAAATATGCGCTTCGGGAGTGGCGCACGAATACTTGAAACAGCCTGTATCCGTTGCAATGCCGGTATAAAGGCATTTTGCGATTTGTTCCGTGAACCTGATACCCATTACACGATAAATTTTATACAGCACTTCACAGGCAGAGGACGCATCCGGCTCACACATCAGATATTCTGAATATTTCTGATTAGAAATGTGATGGTCAATGCAGAGATTCACACGACCGCCGTAAATTTCTTTCAGACTGCCAAATAATGCTTCTTCCGCAAGGTCAACCGAAACAACATATTTCGGCTCGAAATCCTCTTCGGGTTCTTCGGGAAGCAGGAAATGAAACCGCTTCGGGATGGGGTCATCACACAAAACCTTTGAACGGATTCCCAGTTGACGGAATACTGCTTGCAGGGAATATCCCGAACCAATACAGTCGCCGTCCGGTGTCCTGTGAATCAAAATATGCACATCTTCCAATTTTTGGAGCATTTCTGCCGTTTCCTGAATGGTCAGTTCTTTCATTCGCCGTCTCCTTCCTCATCGGGTGCAATTTCCATTTTCTCCAGTTTTCGGGTGACTTCCGCACCTCTTGCAATGGAATCATCTGCAATGAAATGCAGTTCGGGGCTTTTCCGCATTTTCAGACGTGCAAAGAGTTCACGGCGGATAAATCCGGCGGCACTTTTCAGCCCCTTGACAGACTGCACGGTATCTTCCCAGCCGTTGAGACTGGAAACGTATACTTTACAATGTGAACCATCTCCGGCAAGTTCCACACGGACAATCGAAATCAGACTGCTGACCCGTGGGTCTTTGACCTGCCGGAAAATGTCGGTCAGTTCTCTGTGAATGTCTTCCGACATTCTGTCGTTTTTAAAGCTTGGCATATGATTCACCCTCAATTCAATCAGATGTTTTCAGGATTTGCAATTGTGTAGTCATTGCTTCCGCCGAAATTGACTTCCTCCGCAAAGGCTTTCAAATTAGCTGTTCCCTCATCATAGGAAATCAATTCTTCTGCGGTGATGGGAGTGGTGACGTCTGCGAGTTCGTCCGTTTCAGGTTCTTCAATTGCCGGACACTGCCCTAACAGAATTCTTTTGACGGACTCAAAGAAAAATATATCTACAGGGCCAAATTCTTCCCATGCTAATGCCTCATCACAATACTGCAACATATCCTTGGTACTCATTCTGTTATATTCCATGATGTTACCCCTCTGTTATTCGGGACGATATTCTTCCATGATATAGGCTTCGAAAATATCCCCCGGTTTGATATCGCTGAACTTCTCAAGAGAAATACCGCACTCATAACCGCTGTTGACTTCCTTGACAGCATCCTTGAAACGCTGTAACCCTGCGATATGGTCATCAGCCACGATAATACCATCACGGACAACCCGAATCATGCTCTTGTTTGTCAGTTTACCATCAAGGACATAAGAACCGGCAACCGTTCCGACACTGGAAATCTTGTAAATCTCACGTACTTCCGCTTTACCCAGAATCACTTCACGGAATTTCGGTGCAAGCATTCCCTTCATAGCGGTGGTAATTTCCTCAATGGCATCATAAATAATTCGGTACAGACGAATGTCAACACCATCTCTCGCAGCACTCTCCGCAGCTCCATTATCGGGACGAACATTGAACCCGACAATAATTGCATTCGAGGCATTTGCTAACATGACATCACTTTCCTTGACTGCGCCGACTGCACTGTGAATGACACGAACACGCACTTCATCATTTGACAGCTTCTCCAATGAAGTCTTGACAGCTTCGGCAGAGCCCTGCACGTCTGCTTTAACAATGATTGGCAATTCTTTAGTTTCGCCCTCTGCAATCTGACTGAACAGATTATCCAATGTCAGCTTGGTGGAACTGGAGTTGAATTGTGCTTCCTTCATTTCGTGCTTTCTCTGGTCAACGAGTTCTCTAGCCAATCTTTCATCTTCGACAGCATCGAAAATATCGCCTGCGCTCGGCACTTCGTCCAGACCAGTAATTTCTACAGGCACAGAAGGACCTGCTTCTTTCACAACCTTTCCATTATAATCCGTCATGACACGTACTTTACCTACAGAAGTACCTGCAATGATAATATCACCTGTATGCAGTGTTCCTTTCTGTACAAGGAGGGTTGCAATAGGTCCTCTGCCCTTGTCAAGACGTGCTTCTACAACAGTACCCTTTGCAAGACGGTCAGGATTTGCGGTCAGTTCCTTGACTTCTGCCACAAGAAGGATATTTTCCAGAAGGTCATCAATGCCCTGTCCGGTTTTTGCGGAAACAGGAATACAGATAGTATCTCCGCCCCATTCTTCGCATACCAGACCATGTTCTGTCAACTGCTGTAATACCCTGTCAGGATTAGCAGCTTCTTTGTCCATCTTGTTGATGGCAACAATCACGGAAACCCCTGCTGCTTTTGCGTGGTTGATGGATTCAATTGTCTGTGGCATGATACCATCATCCGCAGCAACAACCAATACGGCAATATCTGTAATATTTGCGCCTCTTGCTCTCATAGAAGTAAATGCTTCATGTCCGGGGGTATCGAGGAAGGTAATGACCTTATCATCATATTTTACCTGATATGCACCGATATGCTGTGTAATTCCTCCGGCTTCGGATGCGGTAACATTGGCATGGCGGATTTTGTCAAGAATGGACGTTTTACCATGGTCAACGTGTCCCATAACAACAACGACAGGCGGACGGGGCTGTTGATTTTCTTCGTCATGTTCTTCGGATTCAATCAGACGTTCTTCAATGGTCACAACTACTTCATGTTCTACCTTTGCGCCCAGTTCCTCAGCCACCAGTGATGCAGTATCAAAATCGATTTCTTCATTGATAGAAGCCATCACGCCTAAACCCATCAATTTCCCGATAACCTTGGAAGCGGTTACTTTCAGACGGGCTGCCAATTCACTGACCTGAATGGAATCCGGAATTTTGACTTTCAACTGCTGTTTTCTTGCACGTTCCAACTCCAGACGAGAAAGACGCTGTGCTTCGGTTTCCTGCTTGCGACCGCCTTTTTTGTTACGCTGAGCTGATTTCTGTGTAATCTTCTGCTTTTTAGGGGAAAAGCTGTCCTTATGGCGGTCAGCCGGAGCAATCTGTTCATAGCGTTCATTGTACTTGTCGAGGTCAACGTAAGAACCACGTGTATCAACAGTATGACGCTTTTCGGTAGTTTCCATACGTTCGGTGGACATCACACCGCTGAGACGAGTTTTTTCGCCGTGAACCTGAGGTTGTTTTGCCTTTTTCTTTTCCTCCTTGCGTTTTTTAGCAGAGAGTTTTTCAGGTGCTTTCTGTTCCTGTTCGGAAGTTTCGAGAACTTCGGGTTCAGCCGGAACAGTTTCAGGCTTTTGGGGTTCTGATTTTCTGTCCTGTTTTTCGGATTTGTCGGACTTTTTGCCCTTGTTGGATTTATCCTGTTTTTTTCCGGATTTCTGGTAGTCCTGACCAAAGGAACGAGGCTGACTTCTGGAAGCAAAATATTCATCAAAGCTTTCTGTCTGGGACTGCTGACTGAAATATTCCAGAGCGAGATTCAATTCTTCTTCCGTGATAGCGGAACTGGAATTTTTCTTGCTTCCGGTCTGTTCTTCCAAAAATGCGGCTAATTCCTTTGAGGACATCTGTAAGTCCTTAGCGGCTTCAGCTAACTTGATTTTCTTTGCCATAGGCAAAATCCCTCCTAATCTGACGGCTTCTGTGCTGTATCCTGTTCGGCACAGAGCTGGTTGATTCTGTCAAAAAATCCTGCATCCAAGACGGTAATCACAGCCGCCTTTCTTCCAACTGTAAAACCAATTTCATCAATTGTCAATGGAAGATTGCAGACAGGAACATGATATTTCTGACAGAAAAAATGTACCTCTTTACTGCTTTTCGGTGAAATGTCAGAGGTGATAAGAACACCACTGACTTTTTTGGTGGGAAGAAGTTCTTTGCACGTTGCAAAGCCCATTTCCATTTTACCAGCCTTCCGGCAAATGCTAAGAATTCCCGTCAGTTTCTGATAAAGCATTCCGCATCACCTCATATACTTCCGGAGCGACACGGCAGGAAAAACTTTTTTCCAGCCGGTGACTTTTGGCGGCTTTTTCGAGACATTCCGCAGAACGGCAGATATATGCCCCACGTCCCGCCATTTTTCCGGTAAAATCAAGAGTAATATCACCCTCTTTGGGCTTGACTACACGAATCAGCTCTTTTTTGGGCTTCATGACATTGCACCCGATACACATGCGCATCGGGATTTTTTTCACACCTGCCATTATGATGCATCCTCTGCCGGAGCATCTTCCTTGGTGGTATCGTCTGCAACATCTTCTGTATTGTCGTTTGTTGTTTCCTGTGCATCGTCATCAAGAACAATTTCTTCGTCATCATCCGACAATACAGCATCTTCCTGAGTTGTTCCGGCATCACTGACAGTTTTGGAAGCAGATTCAAATAAATCTTCTTCCTCGTCAACTGTTCCGGAAAGAACGCCCTCTTTATGCGGAGGAAGTTCAAATTCTTCCGTATCAGATTTAATATCAATCTTACATCCGGTCAGACGTGCTGCCAATTTTGCATTTTGTCCCTTATTGCCGATAGCAAGGGAAAGCTGACTTTCCGGAACAATTGCAATGGCAGAAGTTTTCGGGGGCTTTTCGTTGCCGTCCTTGTCATATTCCGGTTCGGGATTATCGAGAATGTAAACTTTCAGGACTTTCGCCGGAGAAAGTGCCTTTGCAATGTATTCCGCCACGTTGTCACTGTATGCGATAATATCAATTTTTTCGCCGTTCAGCTCACGGACAATTGCAGAAATTCTGGAGTGCTTAGGGCCAATACATGCGCCAATTGCATCAACATTGGGGTCTTTGGAAACCACTGCAATTTTGGAACGTGAACCAGCTTCACGAGAAATCGACTTGACTTCAACTGTACCGTCATAAATTTCCGGAACTTCCTGTTCAAACAAACGCTTGACTAAATCCTTGTGTACACGAGAAAGCTTAATAATGGGCTTCTTGTTCTTGTTGGCAATCTTAGTGACATAAACCTTGATGCTCATACCTTCCCTGAGAACTTCATTGGGCATTCTGTCCTGACGGAGCAGATACAATTCTGTCTTGTCATACATTAAAGTAGCTGCACCTCTTCCAGGTTCTACCTGTGTAACAGTACATGTGATAATATCGCCTTCGTACTTTTCGAACTTTTCAAGAATCTTGTCTCTGTTGATGTCACGCAAATCCCCCTTGATGGACTGTTTCGCTGACTGTGCAGATGCACGACCAAATTTTGAAATGTCCAGCTTGCGTTCAAAGATACCGCCTACTATTGCGGACGGGTCAGAAGCTCTTGCTTCGTCAATGGAAACTTCTGTGTGATTGATTGGCTCATCGTCAACAATGGTCTGGAGCAGAACCACATCAAAAATTTTCCGTTCGGGGTCAATGTCCACACGAACACATTCTTTATCCTTTGTTTCAGGATACATACGCTGTACAGCCTTCTGCATTGCGGTTTTCACACTGTCAATAGCTACCTGAGTATCAACACTGTTTTCTGTACCAAGTTCAGAAAGCACCTCAAAAAAATTGTTATCCATTTTTGTTCATACGCCTCCAAAAAAATTATCAATAACGGTTCAATCCGTTCATCAACCAAAATCAAAATACAGCTTGACAAATGCAAGGCTCTGGAAAGAATACTTTTGTTCGGTATCGTTTACTTTCAGAGTGATGCCCTCTTTGTCCCAATCTTCCAGAATTCCCACAACTTCACGGTTTCCGCCTTCAAACGGGCGGATTCCTCGTGCACGGACTTCACAACCGATACATGCATCAAAATGACTTTCACGCACTAAATCAGCTTCCAGCCCCGCAGAACTTACCTCTAAAATATAACTCTGTGCGATGGGGTCTTTTTCATCCAGCAAATCACTGACCGGAGTTGTTACTTTTTCACAATCGTTGATACTGATGGTGTCCGTTTCACTGTCAATGAAAATGCGAAGATACCAGTCAGCCCCTTCTTTTTCATAGCGCACGTCCCAGACCAAATAGCCAAGCCCTGTCACAATGGGCGCAACCATATCATAAATTTTCTGTTCCGTACCGCCGAATTTTTTCAGCTTCATGATGTATCATTCCTTTCAATAATGAAAGACCGGAACTTTTGATTTTCCGGTCTTTCTCATCTCCTCTATAGTATTATACCATACTTTCCAGAAAAAAGCAAGCTTTTTTTCATATTTTTTTCATTTGCCGGAAAATCATACAAAAATTACCTTACTGAATGGCTCTTGCTTCCATATAATAACGTTTATCCTCAGCATGACCCATGGAAAAAGTTTTCCTTGGCAATGCGCCGTCTTTCTCCACACTGGTGAACAGTTCGCCTTTGTCCATGTCAGGCAGGAGGAAACCAACGGCATCCGCACCAGAGGATAATTTCATGATGGTTTCCGTGCCGTGGATGTAGTCAATCTTTCCGGCATGGTTCGAAAGCCATTCATCAAGTGCATTCTGCAAACTGCCAACCGATAAATCAGAGGTCATTTTGTGAATATAAAATTTCTCCTGTGCTCCGTCCTTGACAATCGCCACCCATTGAGAAGAAGGTTCTTCCGACAATACAAGAGCCTCTTTCAAGAATGCTGTCAGTTGTTCCGTATCCGTCTCAGTCACAATTCTGTAAATGGCTTCAAACTGCAATGCATCACTGTGCAGATTCACCAATTCGACAAGTGCATATCTCGCCGGATGGTCTGTAATGTCCGGATGTTCCTTTTTGAACTGTTCCCAGCAAGCCTTTGCGGTTGCTAATGAATGATTTCCGTCACCCATTGCAAATTGAATTGAACCAGATTTCGCCGTCACGCTCTCCAATGCATCAAGGAAATTTTTCTGCTGTGCTTCGTCCATGAGCCAGCCTGTGATTTTTCCGCCTTTTTGCATGAGGTTAGTGGAATATAATTCCTGCATCTCCTTTTTGGAATTGGTACACGTGCCGATTGCCATATTTTCGGGGTCGTCAATCAATATCATGATGTGAGGCAATTCAAGGGGCGCACCCGTACGGACTTTCATTCTTGGGGGGATGCGTTCCAATACTGTCGCTTCCGTCGCACGGACAGGAGATTGACTGCCTTTATGATAATCATAGGCTTCCAAATCAATTTTCCCGATAACGCCAGCCCTCAGAATGCCATTGCTTTGAATGCGTTCCGTGTAAATCATTGCATTTTCATACTTCTGGAAAATTCCCTCATCAATGTACTTTTTCATGTGGGAATGAATGTCATCAATTTTTTTGTCAACGTCCGGCATTTCAAGGTAGATTTCCGGTAAAATCAGATTCAATGCAGACGGATTTTCCCCGACTGTTTCGGCAGTCTGTTTCCAATAATCCGCATCCCCTGTGAACTGGTCGCAGGCTATGACACTCCATTTGTAAGGGTCATATTTTCCGAAATCTGGTAAAAGGATGTCAGCGGATGTAAATATATCGTGCATTTGACACGCTTCCTTTCCTAGTGAACTGCTAACAGTATACCACATTTTCACGGAAATGTCAATCTTATGGAGAAAAAATGCTAAAAACAACTCCCTGCCAATTGACAGAGAGTTGTTTTGCTAAATATTAAAGCCCTACAATTGATGATAAGTGCCTTACCATCAATCATATTATATCATGTTCACTTCCAGAAGTCAACGGTTTACCGTTAATTTCATTTTACAAAAATATGCTGTTGAATTTGTGCAATTTTAATAATGCAGTAGTTGTAAAATAATATTCTAATTTTTTGATAATTAACGGTTTCCCGACAATTTTAAGCAAGAAAAAATGCTATCATAATCATAGAAACTTTATGAGGAGTGATAGCATGAATATTTCAGAAGCCGTTGCAAACCGCATTTTAGAACTTTGCAAAGAACAAAATTTGACCGTCAACAAATTAAGCACCATTTCCGGAATCACACAATCAACCGTCAACGACATTGTCAACCATAAAACTAAAAATATCGGCATTATTACGATTAAAATGCTCTGTGATGGTCTTGACATCAGTATTGCAGATTTCTTTGACACTCCAGAATTCCGGAATCTGGAACAGGAAATGTACTGATAAATTTTATCCCACAAAATAACCCCCTGTCCCGATTGGAACAGGGGGTTGAATGTTTCACTTCAAAGTCGGGGAATGACGGATTCAAAATCAGTCAGTACCATACATCTTAGCGAGTCTTGTCAGGTAGTCGTATCTGTCCTTAGCATTCTCAACAGCAGCATCGAACAGAACAGCAGCTCTCTCCGGATTCTGACGAGCGAGGGCATTATAACGAACTTCGCCCATGAGGAAGTCCTTGTATTCTTCAACGTTCGGAGCCTTGGAATCGAGGATGAACGGATTCTTGCCTTCCTTCTTGAGGTCGGGGTTATAACGGTACAGATGCCAGTAACCAGCCTGAACAGCCTTCTTTTCTTCTGCCTGAGCAGTAGCCATACCGGTCTTGATACCGTGGTTGATACACGGAGCATATGCAATGATAATGGAAGGTCCGTCATAAGCTTCAGCCTCACGGATAGCCTTCAAGCACTGATTCTGGTCAGCACCCATAGCAATGTGAGCAACATAAACATAGCCATAGCTCATTGCAATACCTGCCAAATCCTTCTTCTTGACAACCTTACCAGCAGCTGCGAACTGTGCAATTGCACCTGTAGGAGTAGCCTTGGAAGCCTGTCCACCTGTATTGGAATAAACTTCTGTATCGAATACCATGATATTAACATTTCTGCCGGAAGCGATTACATGGTCAAGACCGCCGAAACCAATATCATAAGCCCAGCCGTCACCGCCGAAAATCCACTGAGACTTCTTGCGGAGGAAGTCCTTTTCAGCCAGAATTGCCTTAGCTCTGTCGCAATCGCAAGTTTCGAGAACTGCAATGAGTTCTTCAGAAGCTGTGGTATTTGCTTCGCCGTCGTTCTGAGTAGCGAGGAACTTTTCAGCAGCAGCCTTGACATCCTCACGCTTTGCATTTGCCACGAGGTCTTCTACCTTAGCGATAACACGCTTTCTCAAAGTCTCCTGACCGAGGAACATACCATAGCCGAATTCTGCGTTATCTTCGAACAGGGAGTTAGACCATGCAGGACCATAACCCTTCTTGTTCACTGTGTAAGGTGTAGAAGGTGCAGAGTTACCCCAGATAGAGGAACAACCTGTTGCATTAGCGATATACATTCTGTCACCGAACAGCTGAGTGATGAGCTTTGCATAAGGAGTTTCACCACAACCAGCACAAGCACCAGAGAATTCCAACAACGGCTGTTTGAACTGAGAGCCCTTTACAGTAGAATCCTTGAACTTAGCAGTAACTTCCGGCTTGATTTCCTTAGTCAGACCATAATTGAAGCCTTCCTGCTGGTCAAGCTGAGATTCCAGAGGCTTCATCACGAGAGTGTCAGCCTTCTTGTTAGCAGGACAGATATTAGCACAAACACCACAGCCTGTGCAGTCGAGAACGGAAACTGTCATGCCGAATTTCAGGTCGCCAATTGCCGGCTTCATAGCAGCCAGTTTCATGGATTCCGGAGCAGCAGCGACCTCTTCTGCGTTCAGAGTTACAGGACGGAGCACTGCATGAGGACATACATAAGCACACTGGTTACACTGGATACATGTATCAGGATTCCACTGCGGAACATTCACAGCAATACCACGCTTTTCAAATGCAGCAGAACCAGAAGGAGAAGTACCATCAGCCAGCTTTACAAAAGTGGAAACAGGGAGCTTATTGCCTTCCTGAGCGTTGCAAGGAATCTGAATTTCGTTTACGAAGAATTCCAAATCCTTGTTTTCAGCTGTTACCTTAGCCATGCCCATAGGTGTATCTTCTGCATCCTTCCAAGAATCCGGAACAGTTACTTCTACGATACCCTGATAACCTGCATCAATCGCATTCCAGTTCTTTTCTACAACGTCCTGCCCCTTTTTAGCGTAAGACATCTGAGCAGCATCCTTCATGTACTTCAGAGCATCTTCGAAAGGAATAACTGCTGCCAGCTTAAAGAATGCAGACTGCAAAATGGTATTGATTCTTGTACCCATGCCAGTTTCCTGACCAAGCTTGACACCGTTTACAGTGTAGAACTTGATATTATTCTGAGCGATATATCTCTTAACCTGACCCGGAAGGTGCTTTTCAAGACCCTCTGCATCCCAGATGGTATTGAGCAGGAATGTACCACCCGGCTTGATGTCAGATACCATGTCATACTTGTCGATATAGCTCTGGTTATGACAGGCTACGAAGTCAGCCTTGTTAATCAGGTAGGTGGACTTGATAGGAGTCTTACCAAAACGCAGGTGAGATACAGTTACACCGCCAGACTTCTTGGAGTCATATGCAAAGTAAGCCTGTGCATACATATCGGTGTGGTCGCCGATAATCTTGATGGAGTTCTTGTTTGCGCCAACAGTACCGTCAGAGCCGAGACCCCAGAACTTGCAGGAGATTGTACCAGCAGGAGCGGTATCAGGGTTGAAGCTGTCATCAAGTGACAGATTTGTCACGTCATCGACAATACCCAGAGTGAAACGCTTCTTTTCAGTATTCTTGAATACTGCAATAATCTGATTCGGAGTTGTATCCTTAGAGCCCAGACCATAACGACCAGTGAAAATTTTAACACCGTCAAACTTGGTATCCTTGAGAGCTGCAACAACATCCAGATAGAGAGGTTCGCCCAAAGAACCGGGTTCTTTTGTTCTGTCAAGTACAGAAATCTGCTTAACAGTATCCGGCAGAGCTTCCACAAGCTTTTCAGCTACGAAAGGTCTGTACAGACGTACACGAACCATACCATACTTACCGCCGTTAGCGTTCAGATAATCAACAGTTTCCTCAACGGTATCCATCACAGAACCCATTGCAATAATAACATGTTCTGCATCCGGTGCGCCATAGTAATTGAACAGCTTGTAATCTGTGCCAATCTTCGCATTAACCTTGTCCATGTACTTTTCAACAACAGCCGGAAGTTCATCATAGTACTTGTTACAAGCTTCACGAGCCTGGAAGAAAATGTCAGGATTTTGAGCAGAACCACGGAGAACAGGATGATTCGGGTTCAGAGCGTTATCACGGAAATTCTGAGCTGCTTCCCAGTTGAGCATTTCTGCAAGGTCTGCATCGTCCCATACTTCAATTTTCTGGATTTCGTGAGAAGTGCGGAAACCGTCAAAGAAGTGCAGGAAAGGAACTCTCCCTTCGATAGTAGCCAGATGTGCAACTGCAGCCAAATCCATTACTTCCTGAGGATTGGAAGAACAGAGCATTGCATAGCCGGTCTGACGACAGGCGTAAACGTCGGAATGGTCGCCGAAAATGTTCAGAGCGTGAGAAGATACGCAACGAGCAGAAACGTGAATTACGTTCGGGAGCAGTTCGCCGGCGATTTTGTACATGTTCGGAATCATCAGCAGTAAGCCCTGAGATGCGGTGTAAGTGGTTGTCAGAGCACCAGCAGAAAGAGAGCCGTGTACAGTACCAGCTGCACCAGCTTCGGACTGCATTTCTACAACAGTAACAGGGTCGCCGAACAGGTTCTTCTGACCCTTTGCAGACCACTGGTCTGTCACTTCAGCCATAACGGAAGAAGGAGTAATCGGATAGATTGCAGCTAAATCTGTAAATCTGTAGCTTGCCCAAGCGGCGGCGTTGTTGCCGTCCATCGTTTTCATTTTTCTTGCCATGAGTTTGACCTCCTGAAATATAAAATTGATAAAAATGATTTGTTCGGCACGTATGAAATGCCTCTACTATATATAATAGCACAAATCAATCAATTTGTAAATAGTTTTTTTGTAAAATTTTACGGTAATTTTTGAATATTTTTCACAATAAATTTACTATAGAAACAAAAGTTCGGATTCGTTTGGTGGAATTCCACTGTTTTTCAATTCACAAATTGGGTATTTTAAACAAAGATTACTCGATTTGGTCATTTTTTTGCAAATTTCTATTGACGAAAGGTAACTTTTCGGTTATAATGGTTACAGTGTTATATACGGATAACGTATGATTAACACTCGTTTTGTTGTCTCCTTTCTTTTGTTCTACACAAAAAAATTGTTTTGATTTGTTTTGTGAAAAGCCGGAATTTTTTCCGGCTTCTTTTTTTGTATGGATTTTCTGTAAAAAAATTTGTGAAATCATTTACAACAGGTAAAAAATATGGTATAATAAAGTTATGTGCCGGAAGTCCGGCGAAAATCCAAAGGAGGAATGTTTGAATGTCCAATTTCTTTATTACCACACCGATTTATTACCCCTCCGGTAATCCTCATATCGGTCACTGCTATACTACCGTCGCATGTGATTCGATTGCAAGATACCGCAGAATGCAGGGACACAATGTCATGTTTCTGACTGGTACAGATGAACACGGTCTGAAAATCGAACAGAAAGCCCAAGAGGCAGGTATTACCCCGAAGGAATATGTTGACGGCGTTGTTGAGATTTTCAAGAAGTTATGGAGGTATATGAATATCAGCTATGACCGTTATATCCGTACTACGGATGATTACCACGTCGAGAGCGTACAGAAAATTTTCAAGGACTTGTATGACAAGGGGTATATTTATAAAGGTAAGTACACCGGAAAATATTGTACTCCGTGTGAAAGTTTCTGGACTCCCAGCCAGCTGAAAGACGGCAAGTGCCCTGACTGCGGTCGTGAGGTCATTGATGCTGAGGAAGAGGCTTATTTCTTTAAAATGTCTCCTTTTGCTGACAGAATCGAAGATTTGCTTCTGAATACAGATTATCTCCAGCCCCGTACCCGTGCAACAGAACTGGTTAATAATTTCATCAAGCCAGGACTTGAGGATTTGTGCGTTTCAAGAACTTCTTTCAAGTGGGGAATTCCGGTCACATTCGACACCAAACACGTTGTCTATGTCTGGATTGATGCCCTTTCCAATTATATCACAGCTTTAGGCTACGACAACAACAAATACAATGACTTTGACACCTTCTGGAATGAAAACAGTGACAGTACTGTTGTGCATATGGTTGCTAAAGATATTATGCGTTTCCATGCGATTATCTGGCCTGCAATGTTGATGGCACTGGAACTGCCCCTGCCGAAACATTTAGCCGTGCATGGCTGGATTACGTTCAACGGTGCGAAAATGTCCAAATCCATCGGAAACGTGGTTGACCCCTTCATTCTAGGCGAACGTTACAGCCCTGATGCCATCCGTTACCATATTCTCAGAGAAATGTCTCTCGGTGCGGACAGCGATTTCTCCAATGAAATTCTCATCAACCGTATCAATACCGATTTGGCAAACGGTCTGGGAAATCTGGTTTCCCGTACCGTGGCAATGGTTGACAAGTATTTCGGCGGTACAATCCCCTCTGAACGTCAGGAAGAACCCATTGACAATGAATTAAAGGAATTAGCCGTTTCCATCCGTGGCAAGGTTGATACCCTCATTGACAATACACAAATTAAAAATGCTTTGGAGGAAATTTTCACCCTCGTTGACAGGGCAAACAAATATATTGATGAAACTGCACCTTGGATTCTTGGCAAGGATGAAACCCAAAAGGCTAGACTGGCATCTGTATTGTATAATCTCCTTGAAAGCATCCGTATCATTTCAACTATGCTGAGTCCGTTCATGCCGTCCACTATGCCCAAAGTATGGAAGCAGATTGGTGCATCTGAAAATGATGTAACCTATGAAAACGCTGGAAAATTCAACGTTCTTCCCGAAAATGTGACAGTTCACAAGGGAGAAATGCTTTTCCCTCGAATTGATGTCGAAAAGGAAATTGAAGAATTAAATTCCATTATCCGCAGTAATCAGCCCAAAGAAGAAAATTCCGAACCTGAATATACTCCGGCAGAACTGGCGGAACAGATTACTATTGATGATTTCGCAAAGGTTGACTTGCGTGTTGCAAAGGTCATTTCTGCGGAAAAGGTCAAGAAGTCAAAGAAATTGCTTTGTTTGCAGTTGGATGACGGAATGGGCGGTCGTCAGGTAGTTTCCGGAATTGCACAGTGGTACAAGCCGGAAGACCTTATTGGAAAGAAAGTCATTATTGTTGCAAACCTGAAACCGGCGAAACTCTGCGGAGTGGAAAGCAATGGCATGATTTGTGCTGCTGACCTTCCGGACGGGAATGTTGTGGTACAGTTTGCAGATGACCGCTACCCCTGCGGTGCAAAACTGCGGTAAATGGACTTTCATTTTCTGAGGTCATAACATTGGAAGCAGTAATGCCGGAAATGCATATTCATTCATCCGGCATTGCTTCTCATGTTTTTTCGGAAAGTACAATAAAATTTTCATTGAGGAATGGAAAACAGTGTATATTGTTGCGGAAAGTATCAGATATTATATCTTGATAAGCTTGAAAACTTATCATGAATCACAGGAGGAAATATCATTATGAAAATCACTGCCGTGATTATGGCTGGCGGTAAGGGTGAAAGATTCTGGCCTAAGAGCCGGACAAACTGCCCGAAACAGTTTCTATCATTGACATCTGATGGAAAAACCATGCTCCAGAAGACAGTTGACCGTCTCCGCCCCTTAGTTCCCATGGAGGATATTTATATTGTTACCAATCAGGAATATTTATCTTTCATCCAAGAACAGATTCCGGAACTTCCGGCGGAAAATGCCATCGGCGAACCATGTCCGAGAAATACAGCTCCCTGCATTGGTCTTGCTGCATCCTTAATTCAAAAAAAGTATGGTGATGCTGTCATGATGGTATTACCCTCTGACCATCTTATTCATGCACAGGAATTATATCTTGACATTCTCAGAAAAGCAACCATTGTTGCGGAAAATAACAGAAATCTCGTAACCATTGGCATTACTCCTTCTTATCCTGAAACTGGTTACGGTTATATCCGCTATGTTACAGGAAGCGGAAAAAATGGTGTATACCATACGGCGGAATTCGCCGAAAAGCCCGACCTCGAAACTGCGAAACGATACCTTCATGAACATTGTTATTTATGGAACAGCGGTATGTTCATCTGGAAAGCATCAAGCATTCTCTGGAACATGGAAAAGCTCATGCCCGATTTGTACAATGGTATTCAGGAAATTATGAACCATTACGGAACGGATGATTTTTCAGAGGTATTGAATGCAAAATTCCCCGAATTGCCATCAGAATCAGTTGACTACGGCATTATGGAAAAGGCGGAAAATATTTATACCATTCCTGCAAGTTTCGGCTGGGATGACGTGGGAAGCTGGCTTTCTCTGGAACGCATCAACCCCAAAGACCAGAACGGAAATTTCTTTTCCGGCGATATTGTCAGTGTGGATACAAAACGCTGTACGGTTTCCGGCAGTTCAAAACTGATTGCATTGGTAGGAATTCGTGATATTATCATTGTAGATACTCCGGATGCACTGCTTGTTTGTCATAAAAATAACACTCAGGATATTAAAAAAATCTTGACAGAATTACGAGATGAAAACCGTACAGATTTACTTTGAATATAGTAGGCAATTGCAAAATGCAGAG
>DGHF01000115.1 GCA_002392545.1 Ruminococcus sp. UBA3855 | reverse complement strand
CACCACGTCCTGAACCGCCCAGACCCATGCCCCCACGTCCCGAACCGCCCAGACCCATGCCAAGAGAAATTTTTGCCAATGCTGTCACAGATGAAGAAGTAGTTTCTCCTGTTGACGAAATTTGTGATACATCCAAGGAAATTGAAACCGACCCCGATAATGATAATCTCCCTGATGTTCCTGCTGAAAATCAAACGGAAGATATTCCCGATAATTCCGACCTCCCCAGTGATACCGCCTATGATACCCCTTCAGGGTCACAGGAATTTTCAGAACATACGGAATATTCTGACGAAATCCCCGAAACGGAATATGACGAACTCGATTCCGGTCATCTCGACACACTTCCTGACGATGATGAATTTCCCGAAATTCCCCCCTATATCCAGCCTGTTCCGCCTGTTCTTCCCGAAGAATGGACAGCACAGGAAAACTACGAGGAACGCAATACCTGTGAGGGAATGCTTTCTGTCATTGCTTCCACGGCGGACAGCGCATTTCCTGTCCCCAATGCAAGGGTTACTGTTTACACCAGAATCGGCGGAAAACTACACTTGAATTACATGATGACAACTAATCAAAATGGCGAAACACCTACTGTCGTACTTCCTGCACCGCCTGCCGGTCTTTCTCAGCAACCGGAAAACATTCAGCCGTATTCACTTTGTGACATTCGTATTTTCGCAAAGGGATTCTTCCGGAGTGAAGCTCTCAACGTGCGGATTTTCGCTGATGTCGTCACTCGTCAGACTTTCCAGCTCGTTCCCTTGCCACTGAATGCCAGCCCTAAGGACGATTTAGACCCCAACTCAGCAGGCAGAACGGAGGATGAAAACTGATGCTCACCGGAGAACCTTTCATTCCCCAGAATATCACCGTTCACCTAGGATTCCCCGATTCTGATGCACCAAATGTCACGCTCCCTTTCCCCGACTATATCAAAAATGTTACGTCAAGCGAAATCTTCCCTACATGGTCGGAAGTTGCAATTCGTTCCAATATTTATGTCATTGTCACATTCGCCCTTAACAGAATCTATACAGAATGGTACAGGTCAAGGGGCTATAATTTTGACATTACATCAGAAACACAATATGACCAGAAATTCATTGAAGGAAGACAGATTTATCAGAATATTTCAAGACTGGTTGACGAACTCTTTGACGATTACGTCCGCAGAATCGGGAGAATTGAACCCTTGTTCACGGCTTTCTGCAACGGTACGACAACAACCTGCAACGGTCTTTCACAGTGGGGCACGGTCTACCTCGCTGAAAGAGGTCTGATTCCTTTTGAGATATTACAATACTATTACGGAGATGATATTGAAATTGTGAGAAATGCTCCTGTCCGGTTCAATACAATGTCCTACCCGAATCAATTGCTTGGAGCTGGTTCATTTGGAATGGCGGTGCAGACAATTCAAATTCAATTGAACCGCATTTCCAGAAATTACCCTGCCATTCCCAAAATACCCAATTCTAACGGAAATTATGATTCTGCCACGGAAGAAGCCGTGCGGACATTTCAGGAGGTTTTCAACCTTGCTCCCACCGGAACAGTCAACAAATCCACTTGGTATAAAATTGCATATATTTATGCAAGTGTCAAACGGCTTGCGGAACTTGATTCCGAAGGCATTACCCGTGACGAATTTCCTTTGCAGTTTACAGAAAATCTCACGCCTAATATGCAAAACGAACAAATTCGGGGACTGCAATATTTTCTGGCTGTCGTGGGGGCTTACTATGAATCAGTATTGCCAATTGAAATCACTGGAATTTATGACCAGCAGACAGAAAATTCCGTTCGTTCCTTTCAGCAGGTCTACGGACTTCCGGAAACCGGAATTGTTGATGAACAGACCTGGAACGACCTCTACAGGGCATATGCCGGAATTGTCGCCTCTGTTCCCACGGAAGATGCAGAATGGATTCCACAATTATATCCGGGGATTGTCTTGCAAGAGGGTGTCACAAATGATTATGTGAGAATTTTGCAGGAATATCTGACCTACATTCACAGGACGGTGACACAGATTCCGGAAGTTCGGAATACTGGATATTTTGGACCTCTTACAAAAAATTCTGTGATTGCTTTCCAGAATTACAGGGGACTGACTCCCAATGGTGTTGTGGGGGCGGTTACATGGGACGAAATCGCCGGATTATATTCAGATTTGCGCTTTGGCTACGAAAAACGCCCCTACCAGTCCCCCGGTTATACAATTCGCTCAAGCTAATAAAAAATCAAGGGGAAAATTCCCTCTTAGTGCGGACTGCATCAGTTTCAGGCAGTCCGTGCTAAGGCTTCAAAGGGAATTGTCCTCCATTATGAAAAGGAGTGATAACAATGTATACTACTCAGCAGGAAAAAGCCCATATTTATGAACTGCAACAGATGCTGTATTTTATTTCTCTCGAAAATCCAGCCATTCCCGAAGTTATTCCGGACGGCATTTATGGAAAAGAAACCGTCAACGCTGTGAAAGCATTTCAGCAATACTATGGTCTTAGCCCAACTGGTGAGACCAATCACGCAACATGGGAAAAAGTAGCAGAAGTTTATCTGAGTCTGGAAAATTCCATTCCCTTGCCATTGGATGTATTTTCACCTGATGAGGTTCTGAGACAGGGAGATGATTGTTTCACGGTTCGCATTGTGCAGGTGATTTTGAATGCATTAGCGGAAACATATGACAATATGCCTTATTGTGAAATTACTGGTAAATTCGATTATGATACACTCTGTGCAGTGCAGTTGTTTCAGAAATTATGCGCCCTTCCTGTTACTGGAGAGATTGACTGCGCCACATGGAACGCCCTCGCACGTGCCGGCGATGATATGACCTGAAAATCAAATTCCCCTTTACTTTTCAGGAAAAATGTGGTATACTGGTATCAGAATCATTTCTGAAAAAGAAAGGGGAATTTTTTATGAATACGCAGGAAAAACGTGAGAAAATCCGTGAAATCCGTGAAAAATGTCATACGGATATTTTCAATCTGCTTTGTCAGTGTTCATGCACCGACAGAAAAATTCTGAAACAGCCCAATGTCAGCCGTCTGCACCCTGCCGGAAAAGTGGTCATTGTCATGCCGTCCCAGACAGATGCCCAAATGCTCAGAGATAGTTGTCAGGAAATTGTCAGTCGTACCAACAATGATATTATTCTCCTGCTCGGCGGAAAAAAAGACCCTTATTTTCTCGTGAAATACAAAATTACCCTGCATCATGCCTATGACAAGATATTACTTTCCACCAGTGAAGCCGTTACCAGAAAGAAGTTGTCCGGTATGGAAATTACAGAGTTTTTTCAGAAACAGCTCCTTGAATTACAGCAATATGAAGGAGATATGTCAAGAGAGGTTTTCGCCATCCAGAATGGTCTTCCACACATTCAGCCGAATGGAATTTATATGCTTGCCAAACACACCGGAACAAGCTACCGCCTGACTTATTTCGATTCTGTTCAGCGAAAAAGAGTTCAGAGGAATGTCGGACAGGTTGCCATTATTTACGGAGACGAAAAGACCATCATTGGACAGCATCCTCTCCGGAAAAAGCGTTCGGATTCTGTCGAACCGATTTTCAGTGCGGAACTGCCTGTATGGGGGCATACGTACGTTTATATTCCCCAACGATGATTTTTATACAAAAATCATGAATTTTTGTATTGTGACAGATTCAGCGACTTTTTGTAAATTACAATCGAAAACCCTCCGCCGAAGTTTCCAGCGGAGGGCTTTCTTCCTCTTTATGATAATGATTCATGTGAATGCCACTGTTGCGGTACGACCGTTCAGGCTTAATGTGCGACTGCCGGAAATAGTGCTTTTGTTTGCAAAAGTAATACCAGAAGACAAAGTAAAGCCTGTTGTTTCTCCAGTCAGGAGAAATTCCCCCCCTTCAAACGAAAAAACTATGTCTGGCTTCATTGTATCATAAATTTTGTGAAAAGTCAATATTTGGGAGCGAAAGGAGATAAAAATTTTGTGCAAAATTTCACGGTGATGGAAGGGAATTTTCCATCAATTATCTGGAAATGCAGTCAATGGCAATTCCCTCGGTATTTGTCCCGATATGACAAGCGATACTGCAAGCCAGAGGGCGGTACTGCACTTTGAATTCCGGAAAAGCATCCTGGACTTTCTGAATCCATGCGAGTTCATCTTTTTTTTTCTCGAATGTTCCGGCAGTGCAGAGTCTGAGCCTTTCCTTGGGAAATCCTGCATACTTTCCGGCAAGGTCTTTTTTGACGGCTTCAATCATGATGGTTTCACAATTTTTCATTCCCCTAGCCTTTGCGAATGCATCCAGTTTTCCGCCCTGAATTTTGAGAATGGGCTTGATATTGAGCACGGTTGCAATGGCTGCACCTGCGGTGGTGATTCTTCCTGTCTTGATGATTCGTTTCAGTTGATGCAGGGTAATATAAATATCATTCCGGTAGGCATTTTCCTCTAAAATTTCCTTGATTTCCAGTGCATTTTTTCCATTTTCGGAAAGATATTCCGCATCATAGACGGAATCCAACAGGGGCAGAGAAATTCTGTGATTGTCTACGACCTGAATTTTTCCGTTGTAATCCTCTGCAAGCCCTGTTGCAGTGGCACACGAACCACTCAGACCGCTGGTCATGGGGATATAGACAATCTCATCATAGCCCTTTTCTAATATTTCATTCCACATATCCATCAGCATGGCAGGTGATGGCTGGGAGGTGGAAACTTCTCGATTCTGGTTGAGAGCCTGATACAACATTTCATGAGAAAGTGTCACTTCTTCCAGATATTCCTTTCCGTCAATGATGACAGGCATCGGAAGCACGAAAATGTGATTTTCCTTTCCCTCCTGAATGGAAATTCCACTGTTGGTATCAGTCATAACTGCTGTTTTCATGAATATACCGTTATTGAAAACTTATAAAAAGTTATAAGCAAACTTTTATGTTCCATTCCTTGTTCATCGTGTCCATTTTTGATATGATTACTCATCATCTACTCATGTTTGGCATAACACTCCGAAGGCGTAAATTCCCCGCTAACGTACGGGTACATACCACAAATGACGTGTTTTTGTCTTTTCTGTGGTTTCAACATTTCTGTTGTGCCAAAAGTAAAAAGTGTCTGGTCATCGCACATATGCTCCAGCCATCCGCCATGCCCGACAAGAACAGTGTAACATAAAAATTTAATTTTGTCAAGTATCAATAACGGATTTCACCTCACTTTCTTATAAAATATGACAGTTATTTTTAATTTTATTTATAAGAACGCTCTAACTGTTAAAAGTTTCGTTTCATCATGTCATGTGATGTTTTTGAAAATGACATGAACATAGTAACATTACCGGATATTTCAGGCATTACCTATTATAACACAAAAAATCAGTAATTGTCAAGTAGCGGTTTCCTTTCTGCATCATAATTTCAGGACATTGCAATTGACTTTTATATATTCCAATAAAAAAATAGTTGACAATGTAACTGGAATGTGGTATACTGAAAAGAGGATTCTTACAGCGGTTTTTCTTGACTTGGCATATTATAGCAAAACAAAAAACAGTGAAACACGCTGAAATATTAACTGGAAAGGAGCTGTCAGCATGGATGTCCGTGTGAATGATGTATTGCATATGAAGAAACAGCACCCTTGCGGAAGTAAAGAAATGCTGGTACTCCGGACGGGAATGGATTTCCGTTTACGCTGTGCCGGATGTGGCAGGGAATTTCTCATACCCCGTGCAAAAATTGAAAAGCACATCAAAAAAATAACTCGTCAGGATGGTGAAAACAATGTTTGAAAAACTTTTGCTCATGGAAACGCATTACAATGAAATCAATGCAAAACTCTCTGACCCTGAAATCATTGCAGACCGTGAACAATATGCCAGCCTGATGAAGGAATTTAAAAACCTGACTCCTGTCATTGAGGTATTTCGTCGCTACAAATCTGCTAAAAATGACTTTGAAGAGGCGAAAAGCCTTTTGAATGAAAGCGGTGCAGATGCGGAACTCAAGGAAATGGCACAACTGCAATTGGAAGATGCTAAGGAACAGTTGGCGGAACTTGAACAGGAGTTGAAAATTCTCCTTCTCCCCAAAGACCCCAACGATGAAAAAAATGTCATCATCGAAATCAGAGGGGGCGCAGGCGGTGAAGAAGCTTCCCTCTTTGCAAATTCGCTTTACAGAATGTACAGTATGTACGCAGAGGCGCACCGCTGGAAACAGGAAATATTATATGCGAACCAGACGGAATTAGGCGGTTTTAAGGAAATCAGCTTTTCCATTGAGGGAGACGGTGCATATTCACGGCTGAAATATGAAAGCGGTGTACACCGTGTCCAGCGTGTTCCCGAAACAGAATCACAAGGGCGAATTCATACCTCCACGGTCACAGTCGCAGTTCTCCCCGAAACGGATGAAGTCGAATTGGAAATCAGCCCCACAGACTTGAAAATTGATGTATTCCGTTCCTCTGGTGCAGGCGGTCAGCATATCAATAAAACAGAATCCGCTGTCCGTATTACTCATATTCCGACAGGTGTCGTGGTGGAGTGTCAGGATGAACGCAGTCAGCATAAAAACAAGGACAAGGCTATGAAAGTTCTCCGTGCCAGACTGTTTGAGTCTATGCAACAGGAACAGGCGGATAAAATCGCTTCTGAACGAAAAATGCAGGTCGGCACAGGTGACCGCTCCGAACGTATCCGGACTTATAACTTTCCTCAGGGAAGAATGACTGACCATAGAATTGGTCTGACACTGTACCGGCTGGAAAGTATTCTCAACGGCGATTTGGACGAAATTTTTGATGCATTGGCAACAGCTGACCAAGCGGAAAGATTGGCAGGGCAGGAATTATGAAAACAAAACTATTTCGATTAAATGAATTGCCGGTTGCAGGGGAACTCATTGCTAACGGCGAACTGGTTGCTTTCCCGACTGAAACCGTCTATGGACTGGGCGCAGATGCCCGAAATGCGGATGCTGTCAGGGCGATTTTCACCGCCAAAGGCAGACCAGCTGATAATCCTCTGATTGTTCATATCGCTGATTTTGAGATGATATATGAAATCGCTTCTGAAGTGCCTGAAATTGCTGTCAGACTTGCAAAAGCATTTTGGGCAGGTCCTTTGACTATGGTATTGCCGAAACGTCCCGAAATCCCTTCTGTGACCTCTGGGGGGCTGGATACGGTCGGCATTCGTATGCCGTCACACCCTGTCGCTCAGGAGCTGATAAGGCTTGCAGGGTGTCCCATTGCTGCACCCTCTGCCAATCGCTCCGGAAAGCCTAGCCCCACCACGGCAAAGCACGTCATGGACGATATGGAAGGCAGAATTGCTGGTGTCATTGATGGGGGCTTGTGTGAAGTAGGGGTAGAATCGACGGTGATTTGCTTTGATGATGCCGAAACCATCCACATCCTGAGACCCGGAATTATTTCCGAAGAGGATTTACAGCCCTTTGCCAAAAATGTCTATGTTGACAAAGCAGTCTATTCGCAGATTGCACCGGATGCAAAAGTTGCTTCCCCCGGAATGAAATATAAACATTACGCTCCAAAAGCGAAAATTTTGCCAGTGGAAACAGACAGCTTTTCAAAATTTATGGATTACGTGCAAAGTCACGCTGATAACAATGCATGGTGTCTGTTATTCGATTCTGACCCTAAACCTGAAAATCTCCCCTTTATGCGTTACGGAGATGACGGCAGAGAACAGGCACATTTTCTCTTTTTGCGGTTCAGGGAACTGGACGAACACGGCGCAGATACAGTTTATGTTCGCTGTCCACGGAAAGACGGCACAAGTCTTTCCGTTTATAACCGTCTCATGAGGGCGGCAGGATTTGAGGTGATTACAGTATGAATGAAGGGCAGGTCATTGTCATTGGTCTGACAGGGCAGACAGGCGCAGGAAAAAGCACCGTTTCAGGAATTTTTGTCCGAAATGGGTTCGCTCTCATTGATGCTGATAAAATCGCCAGAGATGTAGAAGATGTCGGGACTCCTTGCCTTGAAGAATTATTTGAATATTTCGGGGACGAAATCAGAAATGAAGACAATTCCCTGAACAGAAAAGCCCTTGCAAAAATCGCTTTCACAGATAAGAAAAAGCTCGAAGTCCTTAACAGCATTGTGCATCCTTTCATTACGGCGGAAATTTTCGCTCAGATGAATCAATATTCAGCTGAAGGATATGGGCTGATATTGCTGGATGCTCCGACATTATTCGAAAGCAAAGCCTCTGATTTCTGTGATTTGATTATTTCCGTACTTGCTGAACCGGAAATACGCTGTGAAAGAATTATCCAGCGTGACGGACTGACAAAAGAATCCGCTTGTGAGCGCATGAATGCACAGCTTCCGGAAGAGTTTTTTATTCAGCATTCTGATTATGTTGTCAGAAATGACGGAAATCTTGATTCCCTTTTTGCACAGTCAGAGGAAATTGTGGATAAAATTAAAATCTATTATCATAAAATGTTCAGTACAGACTGAACCAAAGAAAGGCGGTCATTATCATGGCAAATGAAAAAAGTGAAGCAAAAACACTCAAAGAACAGCTGTTTGCAACCCAAAAACACGCTGTTCAGCGCATGACAGAGGAAGAATTAACCCTCTGCAATTCGTTCTGTGATGATTACATGAATTTCATGAACACGGCAAAGACAGAACGTGAAATTACAACATTTTTAACGGATGAACTCGAAAAGAATGGCTTTGTTCCGTTCCAGTATGGCATGAAGCTCAAAGCAGGCGATAAAATTTATCTGAATAACCGTGGGAAATCTGTCATTCTGGCGACAATTGGCACAGCCCCTATTTCAGAGGGTGTGCGCCTTTGTGCAGCGCATATTGATTCCCCTCGTCTGGACATGAAACAGAATCCGCTTTATGAACAGGACGAAATCGGCTATTTCAAGACCCATTATTATGGCGGTATCAAAAAATATCAGTGGACAGCAATTCCCCTGTCTCTGCATGGTGTCATTGTCAGAAAAGACGGCGAAAAGGTGCAAGTCCGCATTGGTGAAGATGCCGGAGACCCTGTATTTTATATTACTGACCTCCTCCCTCATCTCGCTACTGACCAGATGAAACGTTCCCTTGCACAGGGTATCAAGGGCGAAGAACTGAATATTGTGGTTGGTTCAATGCCGTTCCGTGACGACAAGGAAAGCAATCTCGTGAAACTCAACCTCATGAAGATTCTGAACGAGAAATACGGAATTATCGAAGAAGATTTTCTTTCTGCGGAATTGGAAGCCGTTCCGGCATTTCCGGCGAAGGATGTGGGCTTTGACAGAAGTCTGATTGGTGCATATGGACATGATGATAAAGTATGCTCTTATCCTGCGTTCCGTGCCTCTCTGGACGTTCCCACGCCTACACATACAAGCGTTGTGATTCTCACCGACAAGGAAGAAACCGGAAGCGACGGAAATACTGGTTTGTGTTCGTCTTACCTCAAATATTTCCTGATGGATTTGGCGGAATGCTTCGGTGAAAATGGTCGTCATGTGATGAGTGCATCAAAATGCCTTTCCGCTGATGTGAATGCAGGTTTTGACCCGACATTTCCAGAAGTTCTTGAAAGAAATAACTGTGCTTATCTGAATCATGGTGTATGCGTGACGAAGTTCACAGGCGCAAGGGGAAAATCCGGCACATCTGATGCATCTGCTGAATTTGTCGGCGAAATCCGCAGAATCCTTGATGACGGCGGTGTTATCTGGCAGACCGGCGAACTCGGTAAAGTTGATATGGGCGGCGGCGGTACGGTTGCCCTGTACATTGCAAATCTTGATGTTGATACCGTTGATATCGGTGTCCCTGTCCTCTCGATGCACGCCCCCTATGAACTGGTAGCGAAAACAGATGTATGGGCTGCTTACCGTGCATTCAAGGTATTCTTGGAATCTTAAAGGAGAAAGAAATGTATCAGAATTATAAAGTGTCCATTTACACAAAATCCGGCGAACTGCTGAAAGAACTGTTTCTTGAAAATGTATTTCCTCAGCAAGAGGGCGATTTAATCCGCTTTACTGCGAAAAAGGGACATTATCCGCTTGTCGTTTCTACAAATCAGTGTATCATCATTGCGGAAGAAGTTGACAAAGTTGGAGTTTAATTCCGGCTTGAAATCATTATTTTATTGGAGGTTTACCATTATGAAAAGCAATTACAAAGTCAGTGTTTACAATGGAAATTCTGAACTGGTGCGTGAAATCACTCTGGAAGATGTTGTGATGAACGTCATGCAGAATACTGTATTTTTCAATAACCTGTCTGGTCAGACGGTTTTTCTGGTATCTACCAGTCAGTTTTCTGTGATTGTTGAAAAATTATGAGATTCATTTCATGGAATGTCAACGGCTTTCGGGCTTGTCTGACAAAGGGCTTTGAACAAAGTTTCCGTGATTTTGATGCAGATGTTTTCTGTATTCAGGAAACCAAGATGCAACCCGAACAGGTCACAACCAGTTTTGACGGCTGGCATCAGTATTTCAACAGCGCAGAGAAAAAAGGCTATTCCGGTACAGCTGTCTTTTCCAAGACTGTCCCTCAGCAGGTTACTTTCAATTTCGAGGGGCACACCACAGAGGGAAGAACCATTATTGCCGATTATGGAAAGTTCTACTTTGTCGGGGTATACGTCCCCAATGCACAGAGGGGCTTGACAAGGCTTGATTACCGAATGCAGTGGGAGGACGATTTCAGGAAATTTCTGATTGCCCTCGACAAGCAAAAGCCTGTCATTATCTGCGGTGATATGAATGTTGCTCACAATGAAATTGACCTCAAAAATCCAAAGCCCAATGTCGGAAATGCCGGATTCACCAACGAGGAAAGAGGAAAATTCACTGCCCTCCTCAATGCCGGATTTACTGACAGTTTCCGCTATCTGCACCCCAATCAGAAAGATGCTTATTCGTGGTGGTCTTATATGGGGAATGCAAGGGCTAGGAATGTGGGATGGCGGATTGATTATTTCCTTGTTTCAAACCGTATCGCCGATAAACTCACAAAGGCTGAAATTTATCCCAATGTTTTTGGGAGTGACCACTGCCCCGTTGGGATTGAAATTGATTTATAACAGCACAAAAAGACAGGTTTCACAGCCTGTCTTTTTGCGGGGAAAAAATCATGTTCATTTGAATATCCCTGAAATTTTGTGCCATACTTTGTATGAACAAACCAGAAAGGGGTTTTTGAAATGGAACTGATGAAAATGTATGGTGAATTTGAAACAGAAGAACTGGCGGAACTGTGCGCCGGAAGAATCCGGCAGAATGTCAGAGGGGTGCACAGAATCACTTTGCGCCGTCTTTCAGGATACAGACCGCCGGAAGGGAAAATTCATTTCACCATGTTGCCTGCGAATCTGCGTATGTCGAACTATGCCACGGATGTCCTTTATTCGGAAATTTCCCCTGATACCGTCCCCGAACCCATCCGCCGACAGAGTACCGAACTCATGGCAATCATTGAACCAGAGGCAGAAAAAAGAGTATCATCCTATTTTCACGCAATGGGGGCTGTTAATATCAGGAAAAACGGATAAATTGTGAAAATTTTCTATAAAATAGACAGTTATTTGTTATTTTATGGAAAATTCGTCACAAATTCTGCTTGACATTTTGTCAAAAGTATGTTAGCATATATATTGGGAGAGGAATACTATATTTTTCGGGAATTTGGATGAGTTCTATTCTGTCATATAACTGCATAGGATATAACAGAACTTTTCCTGAAAAATATGAAATCGGAGGTCAAAATATGTATACTATGAATTTTTATCCCGAGGGTGCTTTAATCGACACACCCGAAAACCAGAACATGATTGCAACCCAGCAGGGACTGCTACAGGCGCAGGCATCCGGTCGCATTCTTGAAGCGAGAGTGACCATGTGCGACGTTTCCCACAATCTTTGGGTCAGTCTGCCGTGCATGAAAGGCATGATTCCCAGAGAAGAGGGAGCTGTCGGAATTGCAGAGGGAACAATGAGAGATATTGCTTTGATTGCAAGAGTCGGAAAACCTGTCTGCTTTCATGTTCTGAGAATTGAAAAAGACGAAGACGGAAACCCTGTTGCCATTCTTTCCAGACGTATGGTGCAGGAGGAGTGTCAGGAACAATTTCTTGACAAACTCCATGCAGGTGACATCATTCCCGCAAAAGTGACACACCTTGAGCCGTTCGGCGCATTTGTTGATATTGGCTGTGGGATTGCTTCCATGCTTCCCATTGATACCATTTCTGTTTCCAGAATTATGCATCCTTCTGACCGTTTCACAGTGGGTCAGGATGTGCGTGTCATTATCAAGGGATTTCAGGACAACAGAATCTGTCTTTCTCATAAAGAGTTACTGGGAACGTGGGAAGAAAATGCTGCATTATTCCAGACCGGAGAAACAACAACGGGTATTGTACGTTCTGTTGAGAAATACGGCGTTTTCATTGAACTGACACCGAACCTCGCAGGATTGGCGGAACTCCGTCAGCCGGTTACAGTCGGACAGAGAACCAGTGTTTACATCAAAGCCCTGATTCCGGAAAAGCTGAAAGTCAAGTTAATTTTGGTTGATGTCTGCGGAGACAGCACCGCACCCGAACCCCTGCATTATTTCTATGAAGGCAATCACATTGACAGATGGTGCTATACACCTCTGGGCGCATCCAAATACATAGAAACAGTATTTGACGGTGTTCTTGACTGAAACATGATAACAAAAAACACATCCCCATCAGAAAGGCGGATGTGTTTTTATTTTTTGTGAAATTATTCATCAGGTGAAGGCGGATTGGGGATTTCCGAATTTTCTTCAGGGGGAATTTCCAAATCGGGATTTTCAATTTCAGGCGGAGTAGTTTCAATCGGGGTCTGTCCGTCGGGAGTGGGAAGCGGATTTCCTGACCATCCTCCAAGACTTTCCACACGGCTCTCAGAGCCGACACTCACATTCAGCCATACTTCTGTATTGATGGGAAGGACGGACTCCGGAGGGTAATTTTGAGACAGTATTTTGTCAACGCTTTCCGCATCTCCGGAAACGTAGCAGAGGACACAGCGGAGATTTGCATTTTCAAGGGTTTCTCTGGCTTCCTCGATGGTCATGGCGGTAACATCCGGAACGCTTGTTTTTTCTGCGCCAAGACTGACAATAAAATTCACTGTCGTCCCCTGCGGAATGTCCTGATTGCTTTCTACACTCTGTGAAATGATTTTTCCGGCAGGTGTTTTCTTATCAAAGGTCATATCTTCCATTACTGCATACAGGAGTTGTTTGGAAAGTATTTTTTTCGCTTCGTCAAACGTCATGCCGGAACAGTCGGGCATAGTGACCTTTTGAGAGGAGTCAATATTTTTCCGGCTGACAGAAACGAGCAGTTGAATGACAGATTCTCTTTCCAGCTCGGTATCTGGTGCAGCATCCTGAGAAATCACACAGTCAGGCGGAACAGAATCACTGACCGCTTCCACGGTTTCCACAGAAAATCCGGATTTTTCCAGCTTTGCAGATGCTTTTTCAAGGGGCATTCCGGAAACATCAGGGACGGTGCTTTTCCATCCGTCACTGACAGAGAGCGTGACTGTATCGCCCTTTTGCAGGAGTATTCCGGCATTCGGGGACTGTGTGACAATTTTTCCCTTTGGAATAACAGGATTTTTCTCTTTTCCGGTCACAACGACACGAAGACCTAGATTTTGCAACTCCTGAACGGCTTCTTCTTCCGGCAGGTAAAGCATTTCAGGGAGTAAAATACTCTGTTCAGGTGCATTGTAACTCACATCCGGCAGAAGATGTTCCGCCTTTCGGGAGGATGCGCCGGAATTCTGGTTGATATTCCAAGTCTGAATGGGATTCCAAGCAAGCCAGAGACAGCCCGAACAAAACAGAATGGTCAGTATCATCGGAACAGGCGAAGAACGCTTTTTCACCGCCCTGACAGGCTCTACACGCTTCACAGGACGTTTTGCGTGGAGCTGATGCCATAATTCCATAATTGTGAGACTGTTGTCATAGATGCCGTTGTAAATGGCATTGCGGACGGTTTCAGGGAGTTTCTGCGCCGTCTCATCACGGAAGATATTTTCACCAGTCATAGCCTGATACAACAGCAGACTCACCGCCCTGACATCATCCTGCATTCCGGACGTATGCGGACGGTTGAGCCAGTCACGGAGAATGCATTCTCCATCCTCAAGGCGAATGGCGGTATCTGTAATATTTCCGTGACAGATTCCCTCCTGATGCAGTCCGGCTAATGTGTCGAGGATGGGAGCGAATAACTGCATTGCATCACTCGGCGAAAGTACACCCTGTTCCAGATGTTCACGGAGGGAAATATTCTGTCTGATGGTTTCCGTGTGAAAGATTGTGCCGTATTCTTCGAAAATATCGTGAATTTCGGGAAGAGCTTCTTCATCAGAAAGGGACTGCAATTGTTTGAGCCGTTCTATCATAATATTTTTCACAGCATCCCACTGCACAGCCGATTCCTTGCGGAGGGGCACGAAATTTTCCTCATAGTCCAGACTGCACCATTGAAACGGTAATAATTCATCAAGCCAGAAATGTTCACCATTCTGCACATCCTGTACATGATAATATAATTCCGAACCGCTGTAACAAAGCAATTCATGAATATAATACTTTCCTGCAACAATCGTTCCGTTTTCAAGAACAGCACGTTCGACAGAAATCGGCAGATTGTCGGGGCGTTTTGGATTCCAAACCATGAAAAATCACCTCTTTTCCTGTAAAATGGAGCTGTCAAGCCTGAGACCGCTCAAAACCTGCAAAGCCTGATGCGTTGTGAGAGCCTTTGCAACTGCTTTTTCGTGCAAAGGCAATGCACCGGAATTTTCCACAAATAAGATGGTCTGTGCTTCTTCTGTCAAAAGATACTGCAACCATAACATTCCGGTTTTCTGCGTGTTTTCGGGACAATCGGCATTTACTGTACAATAATATTCATACTGCAATACACAAGCATTATCTGATGTTGTGACCGGAATCATGCGGACAGCTCCTGAAATTTCGCCGTTCTCCTGAATCTGGTAAAACAAATCGGAACTTCCAAGCATGGGATGTGAACCATCTGCAAGGAAATTTTTCAATTGTTCCTGTGGCTGGTGGGTGGATTGTTTCGTGATGAAATCCCCTGCACTGGTATCATAGAGGGTATCCGCCGGAAGTTCACCGCCTGAAATGGTACGGCTGGAATTCGCCATATAATGGGTATTGCAGTACAACACCGGAACACTGCAACCAATCGGCATGACATTCCCGAAACCGTCCAAATCCGTGATATAAATATTATCAATCGAAAATGCAAGTGATGCAAGGTCAGAGGCTTTCTGCGTGGCTCTTTCATCAAGGGTATTCATGAAGACAGCAGGCATATTTTCACCGTTCATGGAATCAAGAGCCGAGGAAAATTCTGTTGCATCAAAAAGAGTAACATCAACCCCGAATCCTTTGTGCTGACGTTCGAACCCCTCAGCCAGTTTCTGATACGTTGCAATCTGATTCTGTTCGTCCTGATTTTCGTCAAGGGGAACCCACACGGAAATGATTTCGGGCTGAATGGTTTCTGTCGAGAATTCTTCAACCACACGAGCGGAGGCAGGTTTTCCGGCGGTCAATCCTCCGAAAATACAAGCACCTAAACAAAGTACACATGCACCGATTAAAAACGGCTTATGGTTTTTTCCACGTCTGACAGGGATTCCCTTTCCGTCTTCTCCAATCAATGCAGATTTCAGCAATTCCGCCCTTTCATAATGGTATTGTAAAGCTTGTTCGGTGACAGTCAATGCAGTTTGATTTTTCAAATTTTCTTTTGCTTCGACCGTTTCGGAAAGAAGATTCCGCAGGAATTTTGTCAGATTGTGCAAATCTTCGGCTTCTGTACCGTTTTCCGTGATATGGGGTTCTGATATCAATGAACCATTTTCTGTGAAAGTGAGGTCATTTTCTGTGATTGCCCCATAATAGAGATGATTTTCATGCAGTTTTGCATACATATCACAAAGCATAATTCCAAGGCTCTGCACATAAACCGCCGTAGGGATGGGAACAGTCCGCCGGAAAGAATCACCGTCAGAGAGTTTCACCGCATAATAAGCAGTATGATTTTCATACCAGAAATCAAGCACTTCCGGCATATGGGGAACACCGTTTTTCAGGAGCTGTCCCATTTTTTCAAATTGTTTCAGACCGGAACGGAAATTTTCATCTTGTTCAGGGCATGACAAATCCAGCCCGTTCCGCCTGACAATGTGAGAAGGACAATATTCCCTGACACTGATTTCTTCACCGTTTTCAGGATATTCAGCGATATAGACAATATCATTTTCGTTGATTTCTTCCACATCCAATATACGAATACAGTCATGCAAAACCGTATCCGGCAGGAGTGCAAGTTTCTCCTGCTGTTCTGTATCAAAATCCATAATTTAACTCCTTTTTAATTCGCTTTCAGTGACTCTATATAGTATAGCACATTTCATGAAAAATGTCAAATTTCTCAGAAAGACAAATTTTCACAGCCGATACTTGACAAATAGCATAAAATATCATACAATAGAAATAAGAAAGGAAGGTGAAAAAATTTGAATGTTTTTGAAAAGCTCCGTCACAAGCAGGCAGGGCGTTTTTATTGGATTCGTGGGTTTCTGATGCATGGTGCGATACATGCATTATTGCATCTGCGTTTGCTGATACGCTGGCTTGTGTTGTCGGTCACATTGGGGGCAATACTGGGGCTGGTTGGTTCAGCCTTCGTGGAGAGTATTCGTGCAGGGACAGAATACCGCCGTTCGCATTGGTGGTGTTATGTATTGATGCCGTTGGGGGGCTTGCTGATAGTATGGCTTTACAGGGTCACGCAAGACAAGCACGACAAAGGGACAAACATGGTATTAGCCTCTATCCGTTCAGAAGCAAATCTGCCTGTACAGATGGCACCTCTGATATTTTTGACGACCATCATCACGCATTTTGTCGGAGGAAGTGCCGGACGAGAAGGCGCAGCCTTACAGCTTGGCGGCAGTCTCGGCGACTTGTTCGGAAGATTGGTGAAACTCCGTGAAAAAGACCGCCGGACACTGATAATCACCGGAATGAGTGCGGCATTTTCAGCGATATTCCGCACACCAGCTGCCGCTGCCGTATTTGCGATGGAAGTCGGCTGTGTTGGTACAATGCAGTATGCGGCATTAGTTCCCTGTGTGGCGGCATCCCTGACAGCTTCCTACATAGCGAATTTGTTGGGTTTTCCGCTGGCACATTACCAGATTACGGCAATCCCCGAAATGACCCCCATCAATGCCGTGAAAACAGTCATATTAGGGATATTCTGTGCCGGATTGAGTATTATTTTCTGTGTCGTTCTGCACCGTACAGAACACTGGATGAAGCACCGCTTTAAAAATCAGTATATCAGAATTGCAGTTTCTGGAGTTGCCTTAATATTATTAGGGCTGATTCTCCGGACACAAGATTATTATGGAACGGGCGGAGACATTATTGTGAAAGCCGTCAGTGGTGAGGCGGTATGGTATGCGTTCATTTTGAAGATTCTGTTCACAGCGATAACCCTCGGCGGAGGATTCAAGGGCGGAGAGATTGTGCCGTCATTCTTTGTGGGGGCAACTTTCGGCTGTGTCTACGGACAAATTGCAGGCTTAGAACCGTCATTATGTGCATCAATCGGAATGTCAGCTTTATTCTGTGGGGTGACGAATTGTCCGCTTGCAACGCTGTTTATTTCGGCGGAGTTGTTCGGGATGGAGTGCGTTCCCTATTGTCTGTTAGCAATTGCAGTGAGTTATCTGCTGTCAGGATATTACGGACTTTACAAGGAACAGCGTTTCTATTATTCGAAATTCGCAGATGAACACATTCACCACAAAACAAGAAAGTGAGGTCATATCATGACGAAAGCAGTCATTTTTGATATGGACGGCTTGATGCTGGATACAGAAAAATTACTTGCTAAATATTGGATGCAGTCAGCAAGGGAACACGGTTTTCCGATGGAATTGGAACATGTATTAGGAATACGCAGTCTTTCTGCAATTTATGCAAAGCCCAGATTACAGGGGATTTTTGGCGAATCTTTCAATTATGAGGAAATCCGTGCAAGACGGAGACAATTAACCGCTGAACACCTCGAAAAATACGGAATCGAAAAGAAACAGGGACTTGATGAATTATTACAGTATCTCAAAGAGACCAGCCGGAAAATTGCTGTTGCAACTGCTACCGACAGAGAACGGACAGAAAAATATTTGAAACAAGTGGGAGTATATCATTATTTTGATACGTTTGTATGTGGCGATATGGTGACAAAAGGCAAGCCCGACCCTGAAATTTATCTGACAGCTTGTCAGGAGGTGGGATTTCCGCCGAGTGAATGCATGGCTTTGGAGGATTCCCCTAATGGCATTCGTTCGGCATATTCCGCCGGATGTAAAGCCGTCATGATTCCGGATTTATCTCAGCCGGAAGAAGAACTGAAGCCCATTTTGTATGCATGTGTGCCGACACTGGCGGACGTTATCAACATTTTGAAAGGAGAATGACCATGCCCAAACCAAACAATTTTGACATTCCCAGACCGTTCTATTTTGAGAGCGGAAACACCTTCACAGGAAGCAGGGACAGCCTGAATTATAAAATTGTTCCCAAAGATAACAATTTCAATGTGAGTGTGTGGCATGGGTTTATTTGTTCTGACCTTGCGGAAATGGAGGATTCCACGGAATTCCCCATTTCCGAGGAAGGATTTCAGAATATGTTGCAATGGCTGGAAACACATTACCAGAAAGGGAAAAGCGAATGAACTACAAAACTGACATTCATTATCTTTTTGAGAAAACGCTCAAAGAAAAAGGGCATGACTACCACCCTGCAAAACTCACAAAACGGCTTTTCTATCAACTGAAAAAAGATTATGTCGTTGTATCAGTGGAAACGTTTTATTTCGATTGTCCCAATACAGACGACTATGTATTAGCAAATTATGGATTTTCTGAAATTTCAACAGAAGAATGGCTCAAACTCATGCAGAAACACTACGAAACGGAACTTTACAAATGGGGTTCATGGGAATGGGGGCAGGAAGATGCAGAACGTTTCTCCAAAAAATTCATGGAAGAAGTTTACAGCTCCCCCATCAGCCAGAAAGGCAGAATCTATCTTGCAAAATATGAAAACGGCGATTATATTTCTATTTTCTGGTTTGGGCGGGATTACTGCGGAAGAGATTATGAATGGATATTCCGCACCAAAAAAAGCGTCTGCCGTGAATTTGAGGAAGAACAGACATTTCAGTATCTCCAGCGGATGGAGTCAGAAGAAGTCACTCGGAAATTTCGTGAAAAATATGCTGGAATGACACCTCTTGACTTGATTTCCGAACAATTTCAACAGTACCAGAAATTCAACAGTCAGAAGGAATTATTTGATTTTGTGGATGAATACGAAACATCCCACAAAAAAAATCTGCAATGGAACAAAATTTATTTCTTCATGCGTATCAATGGCAGAATTGAGCCGATTTTGTTTGATTATACCATGGCAGTCCCCCGAAGAGAGCGTGAAAAGGGCGTTCACATCCCGAATTATTGCTACTTTGAAACAGAGTACAGGAAATTCCGCAACCGTGACCCCTTAGATGAGTGGTATACCATTGAAGAAATTATTGATATTACTATGGAGCTGAGTTTATTCGTGCTAACTCCCAAAAAGCCGTCTTTGCCCGAACAGACAGAATTATTGGCAATTATGGAAGAGGAAGAAGCCGGAATATGGATGAAAAAAGTATCCCTTCTTTGTGAAGACTATTCTTTTGAAAAAATGCATGAAATTTTCTGCACCAATCCAAAGGAATATGAAACCCATAACTATGGCTATGCATACGACTACCTTTTCAAAATCTATGACGTGCCGGAAGAATATGATTATGATGACGAATCAGAAGAAAATGATTGACAATTGTTTGGTTTTGTTGTATAATATTATCAACCTGTAAAAAGCAGGAAATATACAGATAAAAAGGTGAATGCATGATGAAGATGAAGAAACGGCTTGTTTCGGGTATCATGACAGCATCACTCCTGATGACCAGTATTCCTTTCGCAGGGATTCCGGCACACGCAGAAGCGGTGGAATTAGTCAATGATACTTTCGAAGATTCCTTCGGCACTTGGAAAGCGAGAACCTCAGGCAGTACGGAAATTTCCCTTTCTGATGCACAGGCAAACACGGGGGAAAAGTCCCTGTATGTCAAGGGGCGTACCATTGCATGGAACGGCGCAGGGGCTTCCATGATTGGGAAAATGTACGCAGGAGAGCAATATTCTCTGAGCGTGGCGGTGTACTATGATGATGAAGTCGGCGGACAGAATCAACAGTTCAATTTGCAGTGTCTCTATACGGATGCAAACGGCAAGGAAAATTATAAATATATCAGCTCCGTGAATGCACAGCAGGGACAATGGGCTGTTATCAACGGAAATTATACAGTTCCCTCGGATGCTTCGAATATTGTCATTTATGTGGAAGCAGCAACTTTAAGTGATTTCTACATGGATGACTTTGTTGTCAAAGGCGAAAAGCATGACAATGCAGGAGCTGTTGACGGATTTTCTGACGATTTCGAAGACGGTACAAAAATGAGCTGGCAAGGCAGAGGCTCAAAAACTACTCTGGAAGTTACTGACAAATTCGCACATTCCGGCACGTATTCCCTCCGTACTGACGGCAGAGAACAGCTCTGGAATGGTGCAACCTGCAACAAAGCACTCGTATTGGAAGCAGGCGGATATTATAATTTCGGTTGCTGGGTGATGTATGACGGCGATGAATACACCGATACACAGAAATTCTCTATCAATCTCCAGTACGACAAGGACGGCAAGGAAAATTATTATACCATTTACACAGAGACCGCTAAAAAAGGCGAATGGACATATGTGGGAACAGAATGCACCCTCCCTGAAGGAGCATCCAATTTCTATGTCTATGTACAGACCGCATACAAGCCGGAATCTGCTGTTACTTCTCAAGATTTAATGGGCTTCTATCTGGATGATGTATCCGGCACAAGACTCCCTGACCCTGCAATTCAGGATGATATTGCATCCTTGAAAGATGTTTACAAGGATTATTTCAAGATGGGCTGTGCCGTTGCAGGGAGCGAATTTACACAGGGGGCAACAAAAGACTTGATTCTGAAACATTACAACAGCGTGACCATTGGCAACGAATTAAAGCCCGAATCCGTCTTAGACCAGACCGCAACAATCGCCTATATGAATGCCAACAACGGCGACCAGACAAACCCTCAGGTTTCCTTGAAACAAGCCGCTGATATGCTGAAATTCTGCGAAGATAACGGGCTTGATTTGAGAGGTCATGTGCTGGTATGGCATTCCCAGACTCCGGACTGGTTCTTTAAAGAAAATTATGATGCTGACGGTGCTTTCGTTTCTCCCGAAGTCATGGACAAGCGAATGGAAAACTACATCAAAAACGTGATGAATGCCATCAAGACACAATATCCGAAACTCCATGTTTACGCATGGGACGTTGTGAATGAAGCCGCCTCTGATTCTGGTACTATCCGCAATGCTGGGGCATATTCTCAGGGTGACGGCTCATCTGGTTGGGTATCTGTTTACGGAGACCAGAGTTATATCAAAAAGGCTTTCGAGTATGCGAGAAAATACGCTCCCGAAGGTTGCAAGCTCTTCTATAACGATTACAACGAGTACAGCGAAGCAAAATTAAAATACATCCAGTCCGAAATTTTACAGCCCCTTGTGGATGCGAAACTGATTGACGGCATGGGAATGCAGTCTCATATTGGCATGAGTTCCCCCTCTATCGCTCAATATGAAAATGCACTCAGAAGCTATGCAAAAATGGGGCTTGAAATTCAGGTGACAGAATTAGACGTTGCACTTCGTTCGGATACTACAGAGGATAGACTTGCATTAGCGGAAAGATACCGTCAGTGCTTTGATATGTTTAAGCGTGTCAAGGATGACGGTGTGAACCTCTCCGCTGTTGTATTGTGGGGTATTACGGATTCAACCAGCTGGATTGGCGGTTATCCGCTGTTATTCGACAAGAATTATCAGGCGAAAGATTCCTATTATGCCGTGATTGATACTGATGCAGAAGTGCAGACCATCAAGAACACAAGGGCATATTTAGTCGTAGCAACACAAAAAGCATTGCAGAACGCTTTCGATTTGCAGGCAGAAAACCAGATTGGAAATGCAGGCAGTTTCAAGATTGCCTACACACAAGAACCCTCTGGAGTGAATGCTGACATTGCAGTTGACACATTGTGGATTGAGATTAACGCTAAGAAAGCCGGAACAGCTACTATCATGATTAACGGCGAAACAGAAACAATTGATGTCAAATCCGGAAAAAATACCTACAGAAAGGCAATTTCCGGACTCAGTGACGGCGATACCCTTAATTTCGATATTGCCCTGAACAGTGAAAACTGGAACTCTCTCAGGGAGCTGTCAGAAGCAACAAGCGGAAAATTAACTTTCATGTATCCCCCGTCTGTTGCCACCGCTGTAAAAGGCACTCCCAAAATTGACGGCACAATTGACGAAATCTGGAGTACTGCAAAGACCATCAACATCAATAATTATTCCCTTGGTGAAGGTGCAACCGGAACAGCAAAAATGTTGTGGGATAAAGATTATATCTACGTTCTTGCAGAGGTCAAAGACCCTGTTTTGAGCAAGGCAAGCAACAACGCATATGAACAGGATACTGTCGAAATCTTCCTTGACGAAAACAACCACAAAACCAGCGCATATGAAGCTGATGATATTCAGGTAAGAACCAACTTTGACAATGAAAAATCTGTTACAGATGGGTTGAGCACAGATGCCTTTATTTCCGCCACTGCAAAGACCTCTGACGGCTATCTCGTTGAATTTGCGATTCCGTCAACCTTGGGCGGATTCAAGGCAAATCAGATTGTCGGCTTTGATGCACAAGTCAACGACGACGGCACAGGCGACGGAAAACGCACTTCCATTGCCAACTGGTATGACCTTTCTGGAATGGGTTATACAGATGTTTCCGGTCTGGGTCTGCTGAAACTGGAGAGAGACGGAACAACTGATTCTGTCACCTACGGAGATGTTGACGATAACGGAACTGTTAATATTGTTGATGTGCTCACACTGAATCAGTACCTTTTGGGGATTGCAGAGACTGACGAGGTCAACCAGAAAAATGCAGATGTTGACAACGACGGCACTGTGAATGATGCCGATGCTATGAACATTTTGAAATCTCTTGTGAATCTGGTGACACTCCCTGTATGACAAAAATCAAGAACACCTGTCCGAGAATGGGCAGGTGTTTTCTTAATAACAAAATATGAATAAACTGTAAATTTTATAACGAATTTATTGACAAATCATAGATATTATATTATAATCTTTAGTGGTCTGGTATGCGTTACCGCCGAATCCCAAAGAAAGGAGAATACAATCATGAAACAAAAAGGAATGATAATCAGTGTATTGATGGGTTTTGTTATGAGTCTTTCACTCTCATTAACAGGGAATTTATTGTCAGGACATTTCAGCATCGGTGGATTTTTATTGAGTTTTGCGGTCAGCTTTGTGATTAGTATTATCATAGGTCTGATTGTCCCCATGAAACCCCTCGGAGATTCCGCCTGCCGGAAGTGCAACATTGAGCCGGAAACTTTCAAGGCGAATTTATTAACGTCGCTGATTTCAGATTTGATTTACACACCCATTCTGACATTGCTGATGGTTTTATTGATGACGAATCTTTCTGCCGGACAGCTCCGACATCAAATTGCTGAACTTGATACACAGATAGCTCAACTGCAACAGCAAATTGAAAGCATCCCCCCTGAACAGACAGATTCCATCAATCAAATGCAAGCCAGCATTGCAGAAATGCAAGGCGCAAAAAATGCCATGACAGAAGCAATTCCCCAATTTTTACCGTCTTTTCTGCCGTCATTGGTGGTATGTCTGATAATCGGCTATATTCTGATAATGATATTCCAGCCGATTTTTGTCAAAATGGTGATGAAGCCCAATATTCCGCCACAGTCCCCCCCCGAACCCTGAAAATTGAAATACCTCCATGAAAAAGCCGTTCCGCCTAAAGTGGCGGAGCGGCTTTCTGCGATTTATCATGAAGCAAAGAGGAGATTACTTTTCAACAGGGAGTGTCACCAGATTGACAAGAGATTTCAGAATGTTCATAGCATCAGTGTCATTGATAGTGCCGTCCTTGTCAACATCAGCATTTTTCTGATTTACTTCGTCAGAATCCGAAACACCCAGCAAGTACTGATTCAGTGTGAGCACGTCAACAATATTAACTTCTCCGTTGCCGTCTACGTCACCGAAAGTAACAGAATTGTCAGGTTCAGAGGTAGGTTCATCAGATTCAGTGGGAGTGGGTTCAGTTGTTTCAGTGGGTTCAACAGGTGTTGTGCCGTCATACTCATACACGAGGGTAACGGAATTATAAGTTACAGTAATATCACTGCCGTCAGGCTGTTTTTCGGAATATTTCCACCAACCGCCCTGAAATTCTGCGTATTCGTCGTTGGTTGTACCTGTAATAGTTTCATTAGTACCAGCAACGGCATCCTTGACTACAGTAAACTCACCATCAAACGGAATTTCAATATCAGCTGTGCCAAGTGCAAAATTGACTGCCTTACTGCCCCATTCTTCGGAGGTACTGCCATCACGGACAACCTTGTTGAAGCAGAGACCGCCACCGCCACCACCGTAGGAAGAACCTTCATTTGAAGATGCTGTGGCATTGATGACAATTTTCTTGAGGTGTTCCTTGTCGCCGAGCGGAATCATGGGGAAACCGTTGGCGGAATTTTCGAGTTCATCCATTTGATAGGAAACTTCCTTTGTGGTAATGTCAGGAGCTTCATAGGTGGTCTTGTCGGTTGCCTTGTCGGAAATGACAATCTGTGCAACGGAGAGCGGAGGCAATTCAACAGTAATTTTATTTCCGGAAAGGTCGTTCTGTACATCAATAATACGAATATCGGAATTATCCTGTGTGATTGCATAAACAACAGCACTCTTGTAATTTGTGGAAGTACCATCAAGGGAGATGACAGCCTTTTCAGAATTGGTCATATCCTTATTCGAAAGTGTCATGGTAACGGTAGAATCATCATTGCCGTTGATGGATGCAAATGCAGCAGCTTTGGAAAGGTCTGTGGTGTTTGCTTCTACGAGGGTATCGCCAAAGGATGCGCCTTCTCCGTCATAGTTGGTATAGAGGTTGATACCAGATGCAACATAGGGGCATTCTGACATCGTTCCCCAATAAGTAGCAAAGTAAACACCAGTTTTCGCAAATGCGCCGAGTGCTTCCGTTTCAGCGATACCAGCAACAACAGACTTACCAGTGTTCTTTTCATCAGCGATATTTGCAAGGTTGTATTCAGAAACTGCAATCTTTGTATTTGGATAGTACTTGTCAATGGATTCCTGAATGTTCGGCAGGAACGGGAAGTATTTTCCGCACCACGGCTGTAACCAGCTGTTTTCAACATAATCAGGGTCATAAAGGCTTCTTGCAGCCTGCAATCTTGCTTCATCAGTTGCGCAGTCCTGAGCATAGTAATGGACATCAATCACGTCAAGCAGTCTTGTGCCGGCTTCTTTTTCAGCGTCTGCCATTTGTTTCAGGTAGTAATCCAGATACCAGTTATAGTCATTCTTGACAGCCTGCCAGTCGGGGTCAGTGAAGCCGTTTCCGCTTTCACCAATCTGTACACAAGGGAGCATTCCCCAGAATGCAGGACCAAATACTTCTGCCTTCGGGTCAATTTCCTTAACAACTTTAGCCAATTCAATGCTCTTGGAAACAAGCTCTTCATTTGTGACTTCATTTGCGTGTAAGAGGGGGTGAGTATCATTCCAGAGAACCGGCTCATTATCAAGGCTGTAAGCCTGAATGCCTGTGGAAGTGCCAGCATCACCTAAAGTCTTTACAAGGAAATTCACATATTCATCCATGTAGACAGTGCCGTCAGTCAAATCAGGTTCAAGGGAGAGTTCCCCATCTTTGCGAAATTCAACTTTGTTCCAACGTGCAGAGGGTGCAGCTTCGTCAGCGGAAACAGTGCCGTTTTTGTCGGCGGAAACATAACCAGCCATCTGGAGGGTTGCCAGTTTGTAAGGAATATTGTACTTTTCACAGGTTTCAGAGAAATGTCTTGCTGCGAAAGCTGTACCGTCGGACAAATCACCGATATTGGTATCGGAGCTGTGCTGCCAGTCTTCACCGGCATTAGACCAGTTTGTTTCCCAGTTATAGCCAGTATAGCGGTTACCGCCCTGACGTGCATTATGGGTGGTGACGGTTTTCAGGTTGCCTGAACCGTACTCATTGACACCATAGATATAAGGGCTGATTGCCTTCTTTTCTCCGGCAAGGTTGACAGTGACCTGCATGTCATAGCTGTTATCAGCGGCGGAAACAGGCACAACAGGGATGCTTGCAATCAGGCACAGAATAGAAGCAAGTCCGGCAATTTTTCTTCTAAGCATTGTAAAAACCTCCTATTAAATGCTTTTAATTATCATGATTTTCCTCAGGTTTGCGGAACGGTGGTTTCGTCCAGATGTCAATGTCAGGCTCACGAACGGAAAGGAAATTGACAAGGGATTCCGCCAGCACAAAAATTGTCACCAAAGGAACATTATGTACATATCCATAAATCGGGAAAGAGCCTTCCCCTGTGTTCGCCGTCAGTTCCCACATAATGCCGAACCTGTCAAGTCTGTCAACAATTTCCGATACAACTTCAATCGACATATTCAGGTCTTTGGCGATACAGTCTTTTGTTAAAATACAGTTTCTGCCTAATGTTTCCGCATAGCTGATGACCTCTAAAACGTTTTCGTCAGAAAGGAAACTGAAAAGCTCTATCAGCCTCGGTTCAATTTTGAAATAGCTGTTGACTCCGTTTTCCGGAATGCGGATGAATGAGACATACTGCATATCCGGATTCAGTCTCGCCATAGCAATTTCATAATCTGTCCTTAGGCTTGCATAGGTTTCCTTGACAAGCGATTCCGGAAAATTAACCTCCTCCGGAATGGTATTCAGATTATACGAAGAAACAATATTATAGAAAAGCTTCATCACAAATTCTGCACGTTTTTCCTCTGGGAGCTGTTGAATTTTGATACCTGCGGAATGTGCGATGCTTTTACTGCCTTCCTCCTCTTTGAGACCAAAGAGCACATCAAGCGAAACATCCAGAATCTTGGAAATTTCGGGTAATAACTGGCTGTCGGGATAACTGCCGTTCTCCCATTTGGAGACCGCCTGCGGAGTAACAGAAAGTTTCATTGCAAGCTGATTTTGAGTTAATCCGGCACGTTTGCGGTATTTTGTCAAATTTTCATGGAATTTCATGCAATGCCCTCCGAAAAGAAAATTCTGGTTGACTTGATTTTTATTTCACATCACTTTTCGTTTACAAGTTTATTATATCACATTGTTCGGTTGATTTCAAGCAATTGTTTCTTTCTAAAAATCAACTTTAAGTTGAGCTTTTGAAAATTCCTGACGGATATAGTATTTTTCAATATCCTGTACTAAAAAAACAGAATTGGACAAAGTGACTTTTTAGGGGTATAATTGAATCATAATCTGATTACAGAAAGGATTTGACAGTATGAATCAGGCATTGCATGAAGCAATTGAGCGAAAATACATCGCCCCAACTGAACGAAAAGCAGGTGATTTTGTCGGGGTGGAATTTGAATTTCCCCTCATCAATCTGCGGAAACAACCAGTTGACCTTCCGGAAGTACAGAAAATTGTAAAAAAATTCGCTGAAACGTTTCATTTTACTGACCAGAAAATTGATGATAACGGAAATCTTTATTCCCTCACCAACCCCGAAACAGGAGATAATCTTTCCTTCGATTGCAGTTACAATACTTTAGAATTGTCGTTCGGGAAAGAAGGAAATATTCACGTTTTGAATGAACGCTTCCGGAAATTTTTTCAGGCATTGCAGGAGGAATTCTTCGAAATTCATCATACCTTGACAGGCATGGGAATTCACCCCTATTACAAATACAATACCTATGAACCCATTGCAAATGACCGTTACCGGATGTTGTATCACCATTTACACGCTTACCGGAATTATGGAAACAAGTTCTATCATGGTATTCCTACTTTCAGTATGCTTGCGACTGCCTCACAGGTACAGCTTGATGTACAGAAAGAGGACATCCTTCAGACACTCCACACATTCAATCGGCTTGAACCGTTTAAGGCGGTTTTATTTGCAAATTCGTTTTATGACGGTCTGCCGGAGCTGATAATTTCCCGTGATTATTTGTGGCGATACAGTTCGCAGGGGTACAATCCGCATAACCTCGGCATGTACGAAACAGATTTCCACAATCTGGAAGAATATTTCGATTACGTCGCAAGTCAGAGTATTTACTGTGTGCAGAAAGGTGAAAAATATCTCCATTTCAAGCCCATTCCGTTATATGAATACATCAATCTGGATTCCGTCACGGGGAGTTATTTCGATGCCGGAACGTGGAAAACTTCCACATTCAAGCCCGAAATTCAAGATATTGCACATCACAGAAGTTTCAAATTTGCAGATTTGACCTATCGGGGAACAATTGAATTCCGCAGTGCTTGTGAACAGCCTGTCAAAGATGTTTTCAGTCATGCCGTGTTTCATGCCGGACTTTCCCGAAAACTGGATGAACTCACGGATTTACTCGAACATGATTCAGTTTTGTATGGTCACGGTTACAATGCTTCCGAACTCCGTGAACTGTTGACATATCGCAAAATCCCTGAATTTGTGGACAAAAAGAAACTTTCTGCATTCCTCATCCAGATTCTGGAAATTTCCGAAGTCGGACTCCATGAAAGAGGTTATCAGGAAGAAAATTTCCTCCGTCCGCTTTTCGAACGTGCCGAAAATCTCACCAATCCGGCATTGGAATTTCTCAATGGTCTGGAACGTGGGGATTCTCTGGAAAGCTGGATTTCACGCTACTCCGCCTTCTAAAAAAGGATACCTATAAGAAGAAAACGACTGCACACCAACGCAGTCGTTTCCTTTTGTAATCAACTCAAATATGCATAATAAGCGGAGCTTGAGAACAAATTTCAAGTCTTTCTGCAATTCCAGATGTCTGGAATATGGCTCAGTAAGGAGTCTTAAATAAATAACTT
>DGHF01000031.1 GCA_002392545.1 Ruminococcus sp. UBA3855 | reverse complement strand
GAAAGATACGGAATACTGCGAATAATATGCAAAAGTGTACAGCTGTCCTTTCCGCCGCTAAATGAGCAGTACACGTCACCATTATAATGATTGTACCAGTCGAGAAGTCTCCGCTGTGTCATAATAATTTTAATTTCAAGTGGGAGCGACTGCATCTGGTACAAGTCACTGATTTGATGTTTCATCGCCTTCACCCCCATTCTTGTCGGAATATGCAATACCAGCATCGGAAAGCCGGCTCATGCTGCCGTTGATGACATACAGGTCGCCGCCTTCTTCTTCCGGAATCATGTTCATATCTTCAAGTCCACGGATATCGTTTGCAGACATCCAGCCGTTCTGTCGAGCCGTTGCATAGCCCTGCATTCTGCTTGCATAATCCCCACGGAGCAGACCGTCAACATTGAATTTGACAAAATACTGCCCTTTTTCAGAATCTGAAAGCAGTGCTTTCTGCATACCTTGTTCCCAGCGGACAATCCACGGGTCAAGCGTGTATTTGACAAAATCAAGTGACAGGTGTTCTACGTTGCTGAATGTGGCGTGTTCCAAATCGCCAATCATATGAAGCGGAACTCTGTATAAACGGGCGATTTCTTCAATCTGAAACTTTCTTGTTTCGAGGAATTGAGCTTCATTGTTAGGAATACTGATAGGAGTATATTTCATGCCCTCTTCGAGGACTGCTACCTTGTGGGCATTCCCTGAACCGTAGGCTTTCCGCCACGCATCACGGACACGCTCCGGATTTTTGATAACTCCAGGATGTTCCAGCACTGCGGAAGGCGATGCACCATTCGCAAAAAATGTCGCTCCATATTCATCACAGGCAGCCGCCAAGCCGATAGCGTTTTTTGCCATAGCGATAGGCGAATATCCCACAAGTCCGTCAAATCCTAAGCCGGGGATATGCAAAACCTGTTCCGCAGGAAGAATAATTTCTCCCTGCTCTTTGATATTTGGATTTGCTTCATCGTATCGGCTGTATTTGTAAATAAGCCTGTTCTGCTCGTCACGGTCAACACGGATTTTATCAGGCATCAGCGGATACAGTCCGAGGACTTCACCTCTGCCGTTGCGGATGATTTGTGCAAAGGCATTCCCGTAAATGAGCAGGTGACTCATCAGCGTTTCACGGAACACAAATGATGTCATTTCCGGATTCGGCTGGTCGTGAAGCAAAAAATAAAGCGGATGCTCCGGCACTCGCTCTTTTCCCTTATTGGTGTATTTATATAAATGTAGCGGCAACTGTGCAATCGCTTCTGAAAGCACTCTGACACAGGCATACACGGCAATCTGCTGTAGTGCCGTGCGGTCATTGACTCGTTTTCCTGCATGAGTCCGTCCGAAAAAATAAGTATAGGACGGGCTGTCATAGCTGTTCTTTGGTTTGTCACGGGATTTGAATAATCCTGAAAAAAGTCCCATCAAAATCACCTCTATTATAAATGTATATATGAGAACAGCTCTCCCATTTGGAGAGCTGGATTTGTCAATTATTTTTTCAATTCTTCTTCGGTCTGGAATTTCAGCATGGTGTGCCAGAACATCAGGTGAATTTCATACTCCATGTCTCAGGTGTGCATGAACCGTTCCCCATTGGGAGCAGTCATCTCAAAAGTCTCCGGTCGCTTGAAAGTATGGAGTGTCTTTCCATTAAATTCAGCACCCCAGCCATATTGATACTCGATGTTCATGAACCATTTCAGCATTGGTGTATCATCGGCATCATTCCAGTTGTCTGATACTGTGCAGACCGCCACGGCATAAACGTGCTTCTGGTATCGCTCCACGGTCATTTTGATTTCCTGAATCTTTCCGTAGAACGGTTCATCGTTCAGGTCTTCGGCAAATTCATTCAGGTCGATAATTTCCCCTTCAATTGCAGAACGGAGAATTTCCTCATAATCATCTGACGTGTGCGTGTACATATCAATTCCTACAAGATTCACCGCAGGGTTGCTGTAAAGTTTCACTGTCCGCATAAAAATGCTCCTTCTGATTTTATTCCGGCAGGCTTTCCGCCTTCCGCTGTATGCTATCTTCTGGTTGGCTGTTGCAATGTCGGCAGTGGTCTGCTTCATTCGCCATGCCTTGATGTAATCAACTGCTGCCTGAACCACAATTGCCCTGATAATTTCTTCATAGGGTCTTGTGGCATCCGGACGGGCTTTCATTCTCGGCAGTTTCAGCGGCTTCACGGCAGCACCTCCTCAAAAATGGATTTGACTTCTTCCAGAGAACGAACAACATAAGCCTGTCCTCCGGCTTTTCTGATTTTCTGCATAGTGGCTTCCTGCAGGGCAGTGACCCTTCCCGTTTCGGTCTTGACTTCAAAGGCGATAAATCCGCCGTGATAACAGGCGATAATATCCGGAATGCCTGCTGTGCCGTACATTCCACCGTGTTCCTTCCATGCAAAACACTCCGGCACGGATTTCAGATAATTCATAATTTTTCTCACAATATCGGCTTCTTTCATTTCAAATACTCCTTTCTGGACGGGTTCGGACTACTCTGGACGAGTTCGCTGGACTGAAAAAACGGCTGTTTTACGTTGTTTGGACGGATTGGACGGGAAAAATCCTATTTCTTTATATATTATATATTTTATACACATATACATATATATTTTTTTAAAATAAAATAGAATATAATAGAAAATTACTCGTCCAATCCGTCCAACTGGCTATTTTTAGGGATTCTTCAAAAATGCAAGTGGTCAATTTTCATGGTGTATCCGGACTGGTTTAATGGTATTTTTTGAAAATAAAACTGGATATAATGGAAAATTACTCGTCCAACCAGTCCAGAAAATGGGTACAGTATGCTTGTTTAATCAGTATCCGCCAGTTTTAAGCCTCTCCATGTCTTCCGTTTTCCGGTGGTGTCCTTGGCACGCTGAATACTCGGACAGCAGGTTTCCAGTTCCGCATTGAAAGTCCGCTGTGCATATGGTGTCAGTCCGGCATCTTCGCAGTAAGCCTTGTATCTGGTATACAATTCGCTTCTGCCGACTTCACCTGTGGAATCCAGCTCACAGCAGTCTTTCACAAAGGATAATACGCTGTTGCTTTCTTCACGGTATTTTTGCAATTCATCGAGATTTTCTGACGTAACAGAAAATTTATAATGCTGATTCATCAGGCGGCGCAGTCCCTCCAAAGCAAAGAGGAAAATCCCATCAGCTTCCGTGCGGAACTTCTCCAATAAATCAGGGTCACGCTTATTTTCAGGTACAGCATGATTGAACCTGATAATAATCAGTCGTCTGTAGAATCCTTCCGATTTATCACCATAATTCTTCGGAATCTTGTTGCAGGAAAAAAGTAATCTTGCATACGGCTGAAAAGAAAACGGATTCTTGTTTTTTCGTTCAACAGTCAGATAATCCTCACCGACAAGAGCCTTGAAAATGCCGTTGTCATCGATATTCTTGGTAGGCAGGTCAGCAAAGATATTGGCTAATTTCCCGAATAATTCGGCTGTCTTGAAACGCTCATTCAGCGACTGCCACGATACATTGCTGACATTCTCACGTCCGAGCAGAATATCATTCAGAACAAGCAATAACAGCGACTTGCCTGCTCCGGCTTCTCCGACAATGACAAACGATTTCTGTGCCCTGTTGATGGGAATCAGAAAATAGCCGAGTATTTCCTGCACCAGATACACCTGTGCATCTGACAGGGCATCATGCAGAAATTTCAGAAACATCGGGCATTTTGCATCCGGCACATAGCGGACATTGAGCTGAACCGTTGAAAGATACTGCGGAGAATGTTCCGTCAGTGTATTTTCAATCACGTTGTATAAGCCGTTCCGCACGTTGATGAGATATGGATTGGCATTGAGTTCACGGACATCACGCTGAATCTGCATTCTCCATTGTCCCTCTGCATCGGAAATCTGAGAAAGTTTGGTATTGCCGGTCAGCATCTGCTCACGCACCATATTTTTGGCATCAAGCTCCGAAATTTCGGTATAAACACCATGTTCATAGCGGTAGTGCTGTTCAGCGGCATAAAAGACAGGTGCTTTCTGTGTAAGATATGCCGCTAAAACATCAGGAAGAAATTTCAGACCACGCTCCGTTTCTTCATACCAAGCAGGAATCCTTGCGACTTTCTGACTGTGCTGTTTGGCTCTTTTTTCGTTCTCAAAATTTTTATTGACTTCTTTGTGATAAGCAATTAAAGGCTTCAAATCGGCTGTTTTGAAACGGAACTTGTCTTTCATCGTGTAATTGATGACTGCATTTGCCGTGACAGCATCAAGATTATACAGATATTCCTCAATAAAATGCCTTGCCTGCTGTAAATTTTCAATTGTTGAATCGCTGACAGGCAGATTCGCAAGCATTGTCTGAATGCCGTCCAGCGACAGAGGCTGATAGACCAGTGCTGCGGGAGATTTGCATGAACATAAGCCATTTTTCAGTTTCGGGCAGACGTAGCCTTTCTGAGCGATTGTTTCACAGTTCATCGGAGCTGTGCCGGATTTCTGAAAATGTGCAATTTTGGCATCAGTTTCCTGCGGGCTGTATTTCGGATAATTTCTTGAAAGTTCGTGAATGTGTTCAATTCCACCCTCAAACGGAAACAGATTTGTAATCATTGCATACCAGTCATGCTCCGGAAGTGTCTGAGAATCATTTTTACAATGCTGTAAAAACAAGCATTCCGCTTCGATACGCTGTAAGCC
>DGHF01000228.1 GCA_002392545.1 Ruminococcus sp. UBA3855 | reverse complement strand
TGAGACAGGCAAACGAATTTATAGTCATACTGTGTGTCTTCACGCAGACGACCAACAGAAACAGCCATACCACCTTCAAGATTTCTGTCAAGCTTTGCCTGTGGTCTGTTATCTTCTTCAAAATAGTGAATGAACTGCTTCGGAGCGGACGGCAATTCCAATTCCTGCGGAACGCCCTTGAATTCTTTCCAAGCCTTCAGAATTTCTTCCTTTGTGGGCTTCTGTTCAAAGCTTACAAATACAGCTGCTGTGTGACCATTGGAAACCGGCACACGCAAGCACTGTGTTGTGATGTTGGGGGTTGTTGCCTTGACGATTTCGCCATTTTCGATAGTACCCCAAACTTTCAGCGGTTCTTGTTCGGACTTTTCTTCCTCACCGCCGATGAACGGAATCAGATTGTCAACCATTTCAGGCCATGTTTCAAAGGTCTTGCCTGCGCCGGAAATTGCCTGATAGGTGCAAGCCAGCACATTTTTCAGACCATACTTTCTCAGCGGATGCAGTGCCGGAACATAACTCTGAATAGAGCAGTTGGATTTTACTGCAATAAAGCCCTTCTTTGTGCCGAGACGCTTTCTCTGTGTTTCAATGATTTCGATGTGTTCGGGGTTCAGTTCCGGTACAACCATAGGAACATCAGGAGTGAAACGGTGTGCGGAGTTGTTGGAAATGACAGGGCATTCCGCCTTGGCATAACGCTCCTCCAGAGCCTTGATTTCGTCCTTTTTCATATCAACAGCACAGAATACAAAGTCAACATCTTTGACAATGGATTCCATATCAGCGTTGAGGTCACGGACAATCATATTTTTGAGCTTTTCCGGAATCGGAACAGTCATAGCCCACTTTGCGCCGGCTGCCTCTTCATAAGTCTTGCCAGCACTTCTGGGAGATGCTGCCAGAACCTTGACATCAAACCACGGATGTTCTGCGAGGAGAGTCGCAAAACGCTGACCCACCATACCAGTCGCACCTAAAATACCTACACGATACTGCTTCATAACACATTAGCTCCTTACTTCTGAACGGCTAGGATATGACCTTTCAGAAAAAATTTAGAGATTATTGAAAAAACCGGTTGAAAACCGGTTCATCATGCGTTATAATAGAATTATTGGCAGTACTGCCGATAGCTCTCCATCACACATGATGACAGTGCAGTACCTGTTCGATACAGCACCAGAGACAGAAAACTGCTCTCTTTTCTGCTCTTCGGCGGTCTTGCCTTTTGCATTCCTTCTATGGGCTGAGCATCCCTCCGGAATGCGACTCATCTTGACCGCACCTCTATCCTAATACTATCATATCATTTCTTGACGCATTTGTCAAGGAAAATTTGAAAAAAAAGGTGATACCATGAAAAAAACTGATTTTTATTATGATTTGCCGGAAGAACTGATTGCACAGACTCCGGTTGAACCTCGTGATTCCTCCCGAATGATGGCAGTCAACCGCAACACCGGAGCGATTTCACACTATCATTTCTATGAACTGGGAAAGCTCCTGAAAAAAGGGGATTTATTGGTACTGAATGATTCCCGTGTCCTTCCTGCCCGACTTTACGGCGAACGTGAGGAAACACACAGCTTTGTAGAATTTTTGCTGTTACAGCAGAAAGGCGAAAAACTTTGGGAAATCATCTGCCGACCTGCAAAGAAATGCAAAAAGGGAGTCCGTTTTTCCTTTGGCAACGGACGGCTGAAAGCAGAAGTTCAGGAAATCCTTGACGACGGTAAACGCATTGTGAAATTTGAATGTGAGGGCAATTTCTATACTGCCCTTGATGAAGTGGGTCAGATGCCCTTACCACCTTACATTCATGAACAGTTGCAAAATAAGGAACGTTATCAGACAGTCTATTCCCGTGAGTTAGGTTCAGCGGCTGCGCCGACTGCCGGACTGCATTTCACAAAGGAAATGCTTTCCCATTTGCAGGAAATGGGGGTCAATATTGCCTATGTGACATTACATGTCGGGCTTGGGACGTTCCGCCCCGTCAAAGAGGACGATATTTTACAGCATCATATGCATTCCGAACATTTTGTGTTACCCGAAGAAACAGCACAACTCATCAACCAGACCAAAGCAAACGGCGGTCGTGTCATTTCCGTGGGAACTACTTCATGCCGGACACTGGAAAGTGCTGGTCAGATTTGTGGGGGAACATTGCACGGATGTGAAGGGGATACCAATATTTTCATCTATCCGTCCTATCAATTCAAAGTCATTGACGGACTGATTACAAATTTCCATCTTCCGGAAAGTACCTTGATTATGTTGGTATCGGCTTTTATGGGTTACTGGAATACCATGTACGCTTACAAAGAAGCCGTGAACGAACGTTACCGATTTTTCTCATTCGGGGACTGTATGTGCATCCTGCCGTAAGCAAAAACAACTTTTGAGACAAACAAAAACCGCTGTACGTCAAATACAGCGGTTTTTGATTCATAATTATTGCATTGATAACAGCAATCCCACAAACAGGAATATTCCAATCATACCAGTAACAATGCCAATGACAGAATGTACTTCCTGCGTTTTGTTTGGTAGTTTGTTCAGACAGATGATTCCAAAAATCAGTGCAATAAATCCGAAGATGGAGAGAAATCCCAATGTAATCATGCTAAGAACACCAAAAACCATGGATGCTGTGCCGATTGGTTTTGATTCTGTCAATCTTAATTCTGCACTGCAATAAGGACAGGTAATTTTTTTATGCTTATCATAGGGAACCTTCATTCTTCCGCCACATCTGGGGCACGTCAAATCAAGCATTGTCATGAGAAAATTCCCTCCTAAAAAAGGGGGTCAATCAAGACCCCCATTTCAGCAATTAACAGCATACCAAAAGTCAAGATTTGCGGAAACGCTCAATTTTTTCTTCCATCTTTTCTTCTAATTGTTCCTTGTGCTCTGCGATAAATTCACGATGTTCAATGTGTTTTTCATTGAGACGGCGATTCTTTTGCAGAATGTAGCTCTGCATGTTGAGCAGGTCTTCAATCATCCAAGCAGGCATTTTTCTGCCGATAGCACGGGAAAGACTGCGAAATTCTCTGTTGAGCATGACATGCCAGCGGATGTAGAAACGGTACAACTTCCGGTATTTCTTTGTGAATGCGATTCCTGAAAATACCGTATCCGCTGCGAGAACCAACGCAAGCAGAATTGCAGTTGCATTGACGATTTCTGGTCTGACTCCATCCAGAAGAACCATAAAAATGGGTTGAATAACCTTGCTGACCAGTGTTGTCATGATTCCGAAGAAGAAAAAGCCTAACATACAGATTCTTCCTTTGTAATTAAACGGAATGCCGGAATAGTCCCATAATTTCATGTGAAAACCATCCTCCAGAATCGTGGCGCATATGTACTCACACACAATGCACAGACAAGCAGATGTGAAAAACAGCATTGCCGGATTTGGAATGTAATATGCCATTATCACGCTCAGGACTGCGCCGCCGCCATATACCGGACAATAAGGACCAAGCAATGAACCACGGTTCAGAAAGTGCCCCGATTCCCAAAGTGAAACCAAAGTCGTTTCAAAGAGCCACCCCATAAAACTATACAGCATGAAAGTAAGGAACAAATAATCAAGCTCCATATTTGCAATGGTGATTGTCATAATCGTACACACTCCTTTCTTAAAACCTCAAGAATGGTACAGATTTTATCAGCCAGCACAATAATCCATCCTTCACGGCATGTCGGTGGAATGGGTGTTAATGGAAACATGTGACGTTGAATAATCTGCATTTCCTTTCTTGTCAGTTTGTAATCCGCCAGAGCGTTCCTCATTGCCAGAGTCGGGTGTCCGAACGCATGACGGAAATCAACGGCAGGACGGCTTGGGTCGTGCCAGTCGTAGAGAAAATAATCATGCAGCAGTGCACCTCTTATCATTTCATTCCAGCTGACGTGAATCCCCATTTTCATGCAGAGGACACAGCTCACATATGCCACATGACAGCAATGTTGATAGACAGAAATATCAGAATGCTGAATGAAGCCTTTGCATTTTTCAAGCCGTCCCTCTTTTAGAAGCGGTTCAGCCTGTGTCTTAATGGCAGCAATAATCTCTCTCTTGCTGTATTTGACACCAGTCTGCAAAGAAATATGATGAAACTGATTTGCATGAAGTACAGAATTTTGTACCATAATAATCCCCCTGTCATGGTCTTTGGGTTGACATTTTCTCTTACTGGTATTATAATATAAGTAAGTGAAAAAATCAATAGGCAATATTCACGAAAATGTGGCTTATTCCACAAAAGCAAAGAAAGTGTGGCATTTATGGATAAAAGAAAACAGAACACTCGTTCCCGAATCCGTTCAGCGTATCTCGATTTGCTGACGGAATACAGCGGAAAAAGAATCACCGTGACTGCATTGGCGAAAAAAGCCAATATTGACAGAAAAACTTTCTATTTACACTATGATACCATGGATGATGTGATGCTGGACTGTTCAAGACAAATTATCAACAGGCTGGTGGAAATGCTGGAAATGCAGAATTTTTTCGAGCAGACTTTCAATGCAATGGTATTTTATCAGTCATTGGGAAAAGTTGTAAGTGAAAATATGGTATTTTTCCAGTATGCGGCAACACTTCCAAACATGGATTTTTTCTGGGAACAGTCTAAGACAATCATTGCCGACAATGTGACAGAAATGTGCCGTGACAAAGTAACGGTCAATTCTGATGTATTGTATGTATATGTCCGTTTTTTGCTGGCAGGGATGCAGGAAGTTTATCGGGAATGGCTTCGGGGAAATCTGCGTTTTTCCTTGGAAGAACTGGGCAGAATTTCGAGTGACGTTTCTTTTGAGGGATTCTGCACCATTTTGAAATGATTAGCTCCACTCTCTTTCGTCTATCATCATCTGAAGTCGGATTCTTTCAGCAAGTCCGCAAATAAACTCTGAATTTTTGGGTTTATGGTCAGTGATTTTAACAATACGTTCAACTGATTCAGGGTGTGCATGATATGCTGATGTAATGGCATGGCGGATACAGTGTTCTACTGCCGTATAGGTGGTGTCATACTCTGTGGCAATCTTCTTGTAAAGCAACATGATTTCATACATGAGAGAACTGTCATTCATAATCAGATAGACCGCACTGGTAATATATTTACAGCCAGAAATATGGGGAAGGATTCCTGTTTTTTGTACTTCTTCGTAAATAAATGTGAAGAGTTTTTCGTTTTTGGATTGCATAAAAAACCTCTTTTCGATACAAAATGTTCAACTTTTTCATTTTATCATGTTTCGGGAAGAATGTCAATTTTTGTTCCCATTTTTTGAAAATTTCGGGATTTTGCACAATGAAGGCAATGAAAAGCATTTCCTGCTTTATGCATTTCGTATAGATTGCTATTTTGAACTTACAGAAAGGAAAATAAATCATGTATCAGTTAGTAATTTTTGATTTGGATGGAACAATTTTGGACACATTGCAGGATTTGGCGGATGCTGTCAATCATGCAATGAAAAAAAATGATATGCCCCTGCATACTGTCGATGAAGTACGGCAGTTTGTGGGAAATGGTATCCGCAAACTCATTGAACGCAGTGTACCAAAGGAAACGGAAACCGCAGTCATTGACAAGGTGCATTCTGATTTTACGGCATATTATCAGGTGCATTGTGCCGATAATACCACCCCTTATGCCGGAATTCCGGAATTATTGCAGAATCTCAGGGAACACGGCATTCATACGGCGGTCATTTCCAATAAAGCCGATTATGCGGTACAGTCCTTGTGTGAACAGTATTTCCCGAATTTGTTTGATGCTGTCGCAGGAGAAAAAGAGGGCATCCGCAGAAAACCTGCTCCCGATTCGGTCAATGCGGTATTAAATGCATTGCATCTCACCAGAGAACAGGCTGTTTACATTGGGGATTCTGACGTTGACATTGAAACGGCGAAAAATGCCGGAATGCCGTGTATCAGCGTGGCATGGGGTTTCCGTGATGTTCCGTTTCTGAAAGAACACCATGCAAGCCAGATTGTCAAAGATGTGCCGGAATTGGAGCAGATTCTTATAAATTGAGCAATTTCGCCTTGTAATTGGTCAAAATGAGCTGAATTTTGAATGAACCGCCGTTTTCAGAATTCTGGATGGAATATTTCAGAAATTCATCAATGTTATCGGCTGTTAAAAAGTCGGTATGTTCCGTGATTTCAGTGATACGTTCTACATTCTGCTTGTCAATTAAAAATTGCATAAACTCGGCTAAATGATTTTGAATATAAATTCTTGCGTCCTTGTCTTCAGACATTTTGAAATATTCGAAAATCATTTCGAGTTCGGTTTTTTCGCAGACCTCTTCGGGTTCTGTGGGTTTAGGTGCAGGGGGTGGAGGTGTTGCAGGTTTGGCTTTTTGAGTTGTGGTTTTTTTAGTTGTTTTTTTGGGGGGGGTTTTTTCTGCTGTTTTTGTAGTAGCCTTTTCGACAGGTGTTTCAGAGTTGCGAATTATAATTTCTTGAGTTCCAAATATTCCATAAAAGTTATGGTTTGCATCAATTTTACGCAGATGTTTAGGAATAGAAATGCTTTTCAGTTCCAGACATCCGATGAAAGCCCTATCTCCAACACTTGTTACACTGTCAGGAATTATAAGATTTTTCAGGCTGGTACAATAGGCAAAAGCAAAATTTCCAATTTCTTTGACACCATCTGGAATTATAATGGAAGTGATGAAAGAATCACCTCTGAAAGCATCTTTCCCAATTATTGTCACATTTTTAGGAATGCCAATATTCTGAACACCATCATAAATATGTTTGATGAGAACCCCATTTTCAATTTTGAACGGCATAATTTCGCCCCTTTCGGTAAATTGATTGTTTCTATTATACCATAAAGGGGAAAATATGTCAATATCTACAAATTATTTTTCGATTTACCACAAATCCCGAACCATTGACAGTCTCCGCAGATTTCCGCAAGCAAGCCCTTTTTCAGAATGGATTCTTTCACGATTGACTGAAAATCATTCCATGGCATTTCTGAACCCTCTGAAAGATTGCAGTATTGCAGTACCGCCTTGTCGAAACGTTGCACTTTTTCGGAACATTCACAAACATTATCAATACAATGCGGACAGTGGGAACAGAGAACATCTGCTCCCACTGTTAATGCAATATAGGGATTATATTCATGGAGTTGAAAAATCATTTCTCTCATATGCCGAACAAATTCCGGACTATAGCCTTTTCCCTCAAAAAACTGGATGCATAGTCCATGATGCGGGCGCAGATTAAAGCTTGACATATTTTTTCAGCCGTCCGCTCAGTACGAATGCAAGAACCATCTTGACGGCATCCGGCAATAAAAACGGAATCACACACCATCCCAGAGCCGTGCCTAATTCGATTGCGCCGTTATCTCTTGCATAAATCAGCATAAACCACGCTGTCCCAAATACATAGCAGAGAAGCAAGCCCAATACCATTGCACTAATGCGAACCCATAATTTTCCGCCGAGGGTCTTTTCTGCAATCCAGTAAATACCAGCTGTCAGAATAAAGCCCAAAATGTAACCGCCTGTTGAACCAAACAGCACACCTAATCCGCCTGTAAACCCTGCAAATACCGGTATTCCAATCGCCCCCAGCAGAATGAACACCAGCACGGAAAAAAAGCCTCTCTTTCCGCCGAGAATCTCCAGTGCAAAAAATACCCCGAATGTCTGCAATGTCACCGGAACAGTCAGGGGGATTTGCAGTTGACTGCATACGGCTAACAATGCCGAAAAAATCCCGATGTAAACAATTTCCATGGTAGAAAAACGCTGATTTGTGGGACGTTCAGGGGATGTAGGTTTAATAACATTTTCCATTTTGAAAACCTCCTGTATTGATATGATAAATCTATTATACCACAAATTGTTTGATTTGTCAACCTATTTTTTAATAAAAGTTGACAATTAAAACAATCAAGAACAGAGAGCAAGTGCCCTCTGTTCCGGTGAATGACATCCTATTTTCTGGCAGAATCAAGCAGTCCGAAAAGTTTCGCCTTGTGAGTTGTCAAGAGAAACTGAATTTCAAACGAACCGCCTTTTTTGACTTTTTCAACGGCATGGTCTAACAATTCGTCAATATTTTCACATGTCAGAAAGTTGGTATGTTCCATAATATCTTTGATGAAATCAGAATCTTGTTTGTCAATGAGAGATTTCATGAACTCAGTGAAATGATTTTCGATGTAAATTTGAGCATCTTCATCCTCTGAAACTTTGTAGTAGAGGAAAATCATTTCCATTTCGGATTTTTTGGGAGTGCGAGAGGGCTTCTGTTTTGGGGGAGTGGGTGCAGGTTTGGCTTCTTGAGGTTTTGGAGCTGGGGGAGGTGGTGGGGTAACTTTTGTTGGGGCTGATGGTGCAGGACGAACGGTAATTTTTACTTTGTCAGATAAACCGTAGACTTTGAAATTTTCATCAAAATCATTTTTCAAATGTTCAGGAATCGAAACGCTGATGAGCTTTTCACATCCTCTAAAAACGGATAGACCAATTTTTCTTACACTATCAGGAATAAAAACATGAGTAATGAAAGAACAACCTGAAAATGCTAAAACGCTGATAATTGAAACATCATCAGGGATAGTAACCTCTGAAACTCCCCTTTCTGGGGTGTATCTTTTCAAGACCTTATTTTCAATAAAAAACGACATAATTCCGCCCCTTTCGGTAAAATGATACTATCATTATACCACGGGACGGAATTTTTGTCAATATCATGCAGATTGTTTTTGTTTCGGGATGTATCCTAAAAGCAAGCGATTGAGCACCGGAATCCGAATCATAATTTCTGTCACAAGTGGAGTACAAATTGCAAGCACAATTGCATTGATAATGTAATACACACCAACCGGAACAGCGGTTAATTGGGTAATGCAGAAATAGGTTGAAAGGCTCAGGAATGTGTAATGAAGCAGGTAATAGCACTGACTTCTTGAACCCATGAATTCCGTGAATTTGTTCCGGAAATTAAGAAATTTTCTGCCAAGTCCGATAATTCCCAGAACCATGACCCAGAGATACAGGTTAATGAATGGATGTTGCAAAAATTCGTCAGCGGTGTAATTCTGCCCTCTCCAGAAAATGCAAATGATAATTCCCAATACTAAGCCAGCACCGCCCACAGGGTATGCATGTTTTTCTAATATCTTCTGTACATTCTCATGAGAAATAACGTAATATCCCAGCAGGAACGAAAAGCCGTAAATTCCCAGACGATAAAGCGTAATCATGGGCATGATGAGCGTCATCGAACTCAGCCAGACCGGAACAGCCAATGCCAGCAGTATGGGAAGATTTGCTTTTTCTCCCAATGTAAGCAATTTTTCGTTCTTGTCGATTTTGCGGACGAGTTTCAGAATCAGACAGATGACGAACAGCAGATGACAGAACCACAAAGGTCCAGACCCTGATAAAATCATAATAATGACATTGACGAATTGAGGAACATCCTCAAGACCTTCTGCAAACTGCAACCCCACCCAACCAGTCGGGAGCGTATAAGTCAGCATTCCCAAAAGGGACGGAATCAAAATCCTGACCGCCCTGTCATGAATGAATTCTTTGTCTGTACGTTTTTGCAGGGCATATCTTGCGGACATTCCCGAAATGACATACATCAGCACCATGAACCATGGATAAACAAACATACACGGAATATCAAACAATGCAATTCCGTTGACAGGTATTCCAGTTGGTACACCACTACAATTAAAAATGTAGAATACATGGTAAATCATTACAAGGATAACTGTCATCCAGCGCAGATTGTCCAGATAATTCAAGCGTTTCACGGTTTATTCCTCCTCGTCGTCAGGTGCTTCACTGCCGAGAATTTTATCAGCGAATCCTTGCATGACATCAGCCTTGACAATTGCCATGCCTTTTTTCTTATCACAGAGCACCAGCACAGAATCTCCGGCTTCAATGCCGAACATTTCTCTAGCAGGCTTCGGAATGACAATTTGACCTTTTTCGCCGACGGTACACACGCCGATAAATGTATTCTTTTTCTTTTTCATTGGAATACCTCCTATTTGTTTGTAAAGTAAATTGTTTTAGAAAAGTTATACTTTTCATACTTACTGTAACCAGTATAACACAGAACACACAATTTGTCAAGTCTTTTTTTTGAAAAAGTATTGACTTTTGGGGAACTTTTGATTATAATTAAGAATGGAAATGTGACAGAGAAGGGATGGATGATGATGTATTGTACCAAATGTGGAAAGAAATTGAATGAAGGTGCTGTTTTTTGCAGTTACTGTGGCGAAAAACAGCCGTCTTCTGTTACACCGGAGTCTGAAATGAGTTCTGTTGTGAAAAAGAATGGAAAGGGCTGGAAAGCTGTGCTTACAGTGGTTTGTCTGGTGACAGTCTGCGGATTTGGTGTAAATCTGTTTTCGGGAGTTCACAAGCAGATACCACAAGATTTGAAAAATCAGGATATTGCCGAAATTCCCGAAGATACTACCCAGCCCGAAACAGAAGCTATTTCCACAAAGAGTGCATCCGAAGAATATCGGGAGAAAACAACAACCGCAAAACCAGCTGAAACAACTGCACCCAGAACCATTGCCAAGCCTGTTACCACCACAAAAAAAGTAACAACTGCCAAAAAAGTGACGACCTCTCCAAAAACTACCACGGCGAAAAAGGTCACAACTGCCCCAAAATCCACATATACTATCACCACCATTGCAAAACCTGTTGAAACTGTTCCGCAGACGACGATTGATGTCAATAAAGTGCAGAAAGATTTAGAAGATGACTTTGAAGATGCAAAAGCATATAGTGACTGGCTGAAAGGGCTGTCAGATGAAGAACTGAAAGAACAGGGCATGACTCCTGAGGAAAGAGATGGTCTTCTGAAATTATATGGTTTCGGTAGTCTTTTGTATCAATTCCAAAACCTTCTTCCCCAGAAGACAAATAAAACTCTTGAAGAAATCGCACAGGAAGAAACAATTTATATTGACGGCGATGATGCAATCACTCTCAATGAAGATATTCTCGGAGTTGCTTACCGTACTATCATATGGACTGACCGTGACGGTGAAATGCATGTGCATGATGTAGAATTTCCGGTTGATGATTACCTGTATTACGTAAATTCTTATCATGATTTAGGAATGGACAGAAGAAAGTATGCTGATGACGAATACAACCGCAGTCTGATGAAACAATGTGCCGAAAATATCCAGAAAGTATGCAAAGAAAAAGGTTTGAACAAGACACAAACCATGTATGAAGCCATTCATTATGTACAGGCATTTCCCTATCAATTGGATATAGACTCTCATGGAGTGAATGAATATCCTAATTATCCAATTGAGACATTATATTTGAATTGTGGAGACTGCGAAGACACGGCAATTTTGCTCTCTGGTATTTTGCGTGAAATGGGATACCAGACGGCATTATTCTGGATACCCCCCGTTGGAGATGCTGGCGGACATATGGCAATGGGAATCAATATTAAAAGTCTTGATGATTTTGTAGGCGAGACCATTTCATTTGACAATGGGGAAAAATATTTTTATGTAGAATCTACCGGATATGGCTTTTATGTGGGTCAAATTCCGTCCATGTATTTTGATGAAGCCGGAAATATGATTGCAAGTATCACAGCGTATCCTCTTGGAAAATAATTGTTAATGCCAATCACAACAAAACTGCTGTCCCTGAAAAAAGGTACAGCAGTGATTTTTTTGGGAAATACTTGACATTCCGCTAAAAATGTACTATAATAATAGAATGGTATGTCCCTTGGCATTCTGAAAGGAATTGGATTGTTATGGCAGAAAAGAAAATTTCCCTTAGACATTACAATGAAATGAATGAAGAACTGAAAAAGCTGTCTGATGAACGGGAAGAAATTCACCAGCGATTGAAAAAGGCTCGTTCTATGGGGGATTTGTCCAATAATCCAGAATATCATGAAGCCCGAAAAGAGTGGATGCTGTCAGAAGAACGCATTTTATATTTGCAGGCTGAAATTGATAGGACAGAAGGCATTTGGGATGATTTTACCGGTGAAAATTGAATCATTTTTTGAATCCTGAAAGGAGTTTTTGCATCATGGAAAAAAAGAGAATGTCCCGTGAGGGCTATGAAAATTTAAAGGCGCAGTTGCATGAATTGATTACTGTACAGCGTCCTGAAATCGCTCAGAAACTGAAAGAGGCTCGTTCCTACGGTGACTTGTCAGAAAACGCAGAATACGACGAAGCCAAGAACGAACAGGCATTGCTGGAACACAAAATTGCACAGCTCCAGTATGACCTTGACAACGCAGAAGTCATTGAAGATGATAATATTTCTCTGGATGAAATCGGCATGGGTTCAGTTATGACTATCCGTAACACTGACACCGGAGAAACAGAATCTCTCAAGATTGTCGGCACAAATGAAGCAGATTTTTTTGCAAATAAGATTTCTGACGAGTCCCCGATTGGCAAGGCTGCCATGAGAAAGAGAGTGGGAGATGTATTTTTAGTAGAGACCCCCAACGGCGAAGTAAAATATGAAGTTGTTGAAATCAGCAAGTAATTTTTTTAATTGAAGGTGATAAGGAATGCAGGAAGAACAGAATACACAGGAAATGATTGATACGACGGATTACAGACAAATCCGTCTTGATAAGCTCAATGCCATGAAGGCGGAAGGAAATGACCCTTTCACCTTGACAAGCTATCCGGTGACATTCAAAAACGCTGACCTCCGTGTACACTACGAAGAGGAAGAAAAGAAAGTCATTGAGGAAGCCGGACAGGATGAAGATAAAATTACTGCCGGATTGGGGAAAATTGCAGAAGAAACCGTCCGCATTGCTGGTCGTATCATGAGCTGGAGAAAGATGGGAAAAGCGCATTTCTTAGATGTGCGTGACCATACGGACAGAATTCAGGTTTATGTCAGAATGAATGACATTGGCAAGGAATTATTTGACAAATTCAAGAAGTGGGATATTGGCGATATTATTGGTATCGAGGGCTTTGTATTCCGCACGAAAAAGGGAGAAATTTCCGTTCATGCAAAGAGTGTGACACTTCTTTCCAAGTCCTTGCTTCCGTTGCCGGAAAAGTGGCACGGACTCAAAGACCAAGACACACGTTATCGTCAGCGTTATCTGGATTTAATCTGCAATCCGCAAGTCAAGGACACATTTGTGAAAAGAAGTCAGATTATGCGTGAAATCCGTGCATATCTGGATGGGTTGGGCTATATTGAAGTAGATACTCCGGTATTGTTGCCGATTGAAATTGGCGCATCTGCAAAGCCCTTTGTGACACATCATAACACTTTGAATATGGATATGTACCTCCGTATTGAGACAGAATTAAATTTGAAAAGACTGATTGTCGGCGGATTTGACAGAGTATATGAAGTTGGTCGTATTTTCCGTAATGAGGGAATGGATACTTCTCACAATCCGGAATTTACCTCTGTTGAAATGTATCAGGCTTATACGGATTACCTCGGCATGATGGATTTAATCGAAAATATGTACCGCACCATTGCAATGAATGTATGTGGTACAGATACTATCACATATCAGGGTACAGAAATCGCAATCGGCAAGCCGTGGAAGCGTCTGACAATGGTTGAAGCCGTCAAGGAATATGCTGGTGTTGACTACAATGACTGGGCGACTGATGAAGATGCAAGAGCCTGCGCAAAGGCAAAGGGTGTCGAAGTCGAAGAGGGCGCAAATGCGACTAAGGGTCATGTATTGATTGCCTTCTTTGATGCATTTGTAGAGGAAAAGCT
>DGHF01000209.1 GCA_002392545.1 Ruminococcus sp. UBA3855 | reverse complement strand
GGATTCCGCCCAAGCAAATAATCCATTGCACCAGAAACACCGCTCAAAAAGTCCGTGTTCCTGCTGAGGTCATACGCATAAGCCATGATAATGGCATTGTCTGCTACAAAGGAATTTGACCCCCACACATAGCCTTTGTCGCTGTCATCATAACTGATGGTACTTTGACCATAGGGAATGCCGTAGCCCTGTTTATTTTCCAGATTCAGGAAATACGTTCCGGCAGATGTAATATTGTCTTCGAGGGTAGAGGCTTCCTGTTCAGTGAGTTTCTCCTTGTTGAGAATCATGGTTAATGAACCCAATGAGGCAGTATGCCCCCAGTCGAAACTACCCACAACTCCCACAGATTCACCGCCGTTTAATGCCGTCGGGACTTCCAGAAAATGGGTAGAATTCTGCATATCTTTGTAATAGCGGTCTTCGCCAATGGATGTATACAATTCACAAGCCGCCCAATAAAATTCATCTGTTGCATCATCATCCCCATACGCACCGCCCCCAATGGACTCGTCAAGAGGTGCATACATATCGGGGTGATTTTTGGCGGCATCATAGGCATTTCGTGCAGCGGTCAGGCACTGTTCCGCAAAAGTGGGGTCAATATCTTTCCAAAGACGATAAGCCTGTGCTCCACACGCTGCAAGGTTGAGTGTTGCGGCAGTTGTCGGGGGCTTGAGAATACGTTCTTCGGGGTCGTCGGCAGGCGCAACGGCGAGGGCAGTCCATTTGATGTCATGTACTTTATGATATGCCATATTTTGGCAAGAACCATCCTTGACAATCATTTTCAGCATCCATTCCATTTCATAGCGTGCTTCGTCGAGTAAATCAGGGTAGCCGTTAGAATTTTCAGGGAGTTTCATTGTGCCGTCTGCGTAGGCGGAAACATCTCCGTTTTTCAAGGCTCTTTCATACTGATTCTGCATCAGCCAGAGGGAAATACCGCCATTGACGACATATTTTCCATGGTCTCCGGCATCATACCAACCGCCGGAAACGTCCTGTGTACCGGATGTGCCTGTATAGCCCCAAGTCTGTTGAATGGTTGCCATGTCAGAGGTATGACCAGCTGAACGGGCTAATTTCTGCGCATCTCCGGAAGTGATATATTGTGATTCAATCGAAATTCCGGAACGGTTCTGATAAAAATAATTCAGTGCATCATATAGCATTCCGGAATATTCTTCCTGAATACCGATTTTAAATTCACGGCTTTTCTTACCGTCTTCGGTTTCAAGATAATATGTCCCCTCCGTGTGGCAGTCGGTGAAATCGAGAATATGCACATTGTCGCCGGAATCCTCATCTTTTCCGAATACCTCAGAATTACCGGAGAAAACGCTTTTTCCGCTGGAGTCTTTCAACTCAAAGGCGATACTTTCCGTACTGTCAGACAAAAGCGTTGCTTTCTTGACAACGTTCGGGAAATATCCCACCTGATTGGTCAAAATATCGGCACGATTCCAAGCAGGTTCAGCAACATAATCATTCGAATTGTCCGTCATATCCAGTAATACCAGATTGTCAAACTTCAATTGTGTTCCGGCAGGGAAGCAGACAGACGGTGTATACTGTCCGTTTCCGCCAAAATGAAACGTCCATTCTCCAGTACCATTTGCAGAAGTCGCACGTTCTCCGTTTGAACCGAGTGTGAATTCATAGGCGAATGTATTCCATTGGTTGCCGTTGATGCTGACACCTTCCCATGAATTATAGTCTTTCCATTCACCTGTTGGGGTGGCGGATTTGAGGGCAGTTTCTACGTCGGCAATGGATGCATTTTCCATATAGTTCATGTTCAGGCGGTTGCCGTTGGAATGCCATAATTCCGCATCATCATTGGTCATGTCGCCAATTTTCGAATACATCCAGCCGGAATTGCTTGCCCATACGCTATAGGTCAGACGATAAGTGTGACCAGATACGAGCGTTAAGTTTCTATGCCGGAATTGACAGTCCCATCTGTCTTCACCGCCATTCGATACCCCTCCGGGGTTTACGATGGTGATATTATATGAGCCGTTGTCAATTTCAAAATCCATTTTTCCGGTCATACTTTCGCAGATGTGCCAAGGCAAGCCAACACCATTCTGAAAGTCGCCCTGTCCAAGCTGTTCGCCTGCAAATGCCGGAAGCATTGCACATTGTGTCAGCATCAAAACGGCGGAAATGCCGGACAAAATTTTCTGACTGTGTTTTTTCATAAATACTACACCTTTCTTTCAAGTGAATAAAGTTCCTGCTTTCATCTTCTGTTTTTCTTTCGCATGACTTTATTTTCGTACATCCTAGTGTCTGCAATGTCCATAAAAGATTGAAGTGTGTCGCCGTCTTTCACGGTTTCGCAGACGTAGCCAAGGGAGGCTTCTACCTGATAAGGCTTTCCGGAATCGGCATTATATCGCTCAAAAAATCGGCGGATATAATCGAGATACTGTTCCGGTTTTTCTTTGGAATAGTCCGCACACCCAATTACCAGAAATTCATCTCCGCCAGTTCGTGCGCAGATTTCGCCGTATTCAAAGCAAGTATTCAAGGCATTTGCAACCACTGAAATGGCATTATCTCCCTCAAGATGACCATAAGTGTCATTGATGATTTTCAGACAATCAAGGTCGGCTGCGAGAATCAACAATTTTTTTTCGGGAGCTGATTTTTTCGCCTTTTCGAATAATTCTTCTGAAAAATGCTTGTAGCCTTGTCTGTTATAGATACCTGTCAGCGTGTCACGGATGGATTTGGTAAATAACCGCTGTGTCATGGAGTTGAAATTATTCCGGATTCTCATAAATTCCAGTGCATTATTGACGTTTCGAATCCATGCATGATAGAGGGAATCAAATGCCATTGGTCTGTCACCGTATCCAAGAGCTGTGTACCCGAAACAACGTTCATTGAAATGCAATGGCGTGACATAATAGGCACATGGTTTCTCTCTGTCTTCATGCAGGATGGGGAGAATCTGACTTTTGGGGAATACTTCATCAATGACACAGCCAATATAATTCGTACACGAAATGCGCAAATGCATGGAATCCGTGTAATGGTTGTAATCTTCTGGGTTATCGGTATTTTTAGAAATATCGTCCCATTGGTCACAAAGGCACATATACCAGTCTGTAAAGCCGTTAATCAAATAAAAATGGTCCATGATTTTGTTGAGCAGTTCATTTAATGTCGTGGTGGAATTGAGACATTCCGCCATGGGGATGCTTTCAAAGATTTTCCGGAAATCTTCTGTATCATGAATTTCTTTCTGACGTTGTTCGAATGTCTGCTTGAAATCTCTTCCACATCCGCAACTTTCTGCTAAGACAAGACGACCTTTGTCTTGACGGATGGGAACAGCTTTTTCTCCGGTAATGAGTTCATGTGCCTTCAAAACTCCCTGTATTCCCATATCTACAATTGGGCGGACATAGGTTGTAATTGAGGGAACATTTTCTTCCGCTTCGCTTCCGGCATCATACCCGACAATTAAAATATCCTGTGGCACTTTTACTCCCAATTCAATCAGACGGTTACAGAGTGAAATTGCAACCGTATCACAGCAACAGACAATCCCTTCCGGCTTTTCAATTTTCCCTGATGCAATGCGTTCTGCAAGGTCAATTCCTGCTTGTTTCCAGAAATCGCCGTAAATAACATATTCCTCCGGAATGGCAAGCCCATGTTTTTCCATGACATTTTTGTAACCTTGTAAGCGTAGTTCAGCTTGTAAATTATCCTTGAATCCGGTCAGACAGATAATTTTTTTCAGATGGTGCTTTTCAATCAGGTGAGTTGTTACCAGTTCAAAGGCGGTTTCATCATCTACCATAATATCGTGAAATTCTGAATTGTCGCTTTCCAATGCGATAACAGGGACATGACACCTTTCACGGAGCTGATTTTCTACCATTTCACGCAAAAGATGATTATTCAGGGCGCACGGTGCATATAACACAGCATCAAATTCCTCATAATTCACAAGGTCAAAAATGTGGTTTTCTCCGAGCTGGTATTCTGTCCTGTTTTCATAGCTCGTGAACGGCGCAAAGATAACAACATCATAATTCAAGGCGAAAGCCTGCGAAATAATTCCGTCAAGGAACATATGCTGATAAGTTTTAATATTGACTCCTGCCATCAATACGGCAAGACGTTTTCGGTTTTTCATGGAGGGTACGTCTCCTTTCTTGTCGGGTCAATTAACGAAAACGTTTAAATTCTCTATATTACTATTGTATCAGATTTTTTGTGAATGTGCAATAGAAAAAATATGAATAAATCGGGATGCTGGTATAAATTCATACTTTGTTTTTGGCGATTTTGCACAAAAAGCCAGTCTTTTCCGAACAAGACCGGCTTTTTGGAAATATTTATCTTTTATTTCAGCGTAACAACCGTCACACCGTCTTCACCTTCACCGTATAAACCATTCCGGAAGGCTTTGACACATTTCATGGTTTTCAGCCGTTGCTGAATGGCTTTTCGGAGTAAGCCTGTACCTTTTCCGTGAATGATGGTCACAGTCCCGATATTCGCCATGATTGCACCATCAATGAACTGCTCCATTTCGTGGACACCTTCATCACAGGCACGTCCCCGAATATCAAGTTCCATAGAGCTTTTTCTTTCTGCCTTGACAGCGACTGAACCGCCACGCCTTTGTTTTTTCTTGGGCTTGTCATTGGGTTTCGTCTTGTCAAGCAGTCGCAGACGGGAAATCTGTATTTTCATACGCATTGCACCCATCTGCACAAAGACGTTATCACTGTTATCAGGTTCGCCGGAAATGACAGCTTCCTGATTCAGGTCAGCTATCAATACTTTGTCCCCCTTCTGCAATGGGCGAGGGAGAACATAATTTCCATTGCCATCCAGTGAACCAATGACAGGATTTGCAGTTTTATACATATCACGGAGCTGATGTGCCGTGCCGGACTTCATAGCGGAGACTTTAGAGGAAAATTCTGCTTTGTCTTTTTCTTTGCGGAGTTGTTCGAGTTCGTCAAGCAGTGCATTCGACTGGGCTTTTGTGGATTCCACAATTCTGCTTGCTTGTTCCGTAGCACGTTCTAAAATGTCGTGTTCCTGCTGAGAAGCGGAATCACGTTTTTGTTGCCATTCGTCCTTCAGAGCCTGTGCCTGAATGCGGAGCTGTTCCGCCTGTTCTTTTTCAGATTCCAACTGTTTCCGAGCCTCTTCATATTGGGAGATAACACGCTCAAAACGGCGGTTTTCTTCTGAAATCAAAGATTCTGCGTGTTTGAGGATGACTTCCGGAATTCCCAACTGTCCGGAGATAGCGAATGCATTCGATTTTCCAGCCGACCCGAAAATTAAACGATATGTCGGTTTGAGAGTTGCCGTGTCAAATTCACAGGATGCATTCAGCACGTCAGGGGTATCAGCAGCATAAAGTTTCAGTTCCTGATAATGCGTTGTCACCATGAGTTTTGCACCTAACTGTTTCAAATAGTCAATGACGGAAATTGCCAACGCTGCCCCTTCTACAGGGTCAGTTCCTCCGCCCAATTCGTCAAGCAGTACCAGCGTGCTGTCATCTGCAATATTCAGAATTTCGACAACATTCAAAGTATGTGAGGAAAATGTAGACAAATTTTGTTCAATGCTCTGACTGTCTCCAATATCTGCCAGAATATGACGGAATATTGAAACTCTGCTCCCGTCCGTGACCGGAATCAATAAACCACACATTGTCATAGCCGTTAATAATCCGGCGGTTTTCAGTGAAACAGTTTTACCGCCTGTATTAGGTCCTGTCACAATGAGGGCATTATGTTCCCCGCCTAAGGAAATATTGACAGGGACGGCTTTGGACTGGTCTAACAAGGGATGCCGTGCCTTTTTCAATTCCAGAATTCCGTCATCACTGACAATGGGTTTCATTGCCTTCAGAAATGCCCCATAATTCGCCTTTGCAAAATAATAATTCAATTCCGCACAGGTCGCATGAAGTCTGCGCAACGCAGGGGCATTTTCTCCGACTGTTGCACAAAGTTTCTGCATAATGCGGTCAATTTCCTCCATCTCACGGCTTTCCAGCAAACGAATATCATTATTCGCTTCAACTATCTGCATGGGTTCAATGAAAATTGTCTGTCCTGAGGAGGATGTATCATGTATCAGCCCTGCAACCTGACTGCGATATTCCGCCTTGACGGGAAGCACAAAACGTCCGTCACGGATGGTGACAGTATTGTCTTGCAAATATTTCTGCATGGTTTTATTTTTAATCATGTTGTCCAGACTGTCCCGCAGATGAGAACGGGAACGAACTAATTTTCTGCGGATTTCTGACAATGTCGGACTTGCGGAATCGGCGATTTCATCCTCTGAAACAATTGACCGTTCTAACGTGGTCAGTAAATTGTCAAGGGGGACAATCAGCGAAAAAAGATAGTCCAATGATGTAGCGGATTCACTGCAATGCCCATACCAGTTATATAAAGATTGTACTTGTCTCAATAAGTCCTCTACATCCATGAGGTCTTTCAGGGAAAGTCTTGCGCCAGACTCTGCCCGTGTCACCATGTTGCAAATGTCCTTGAATTCCGTGAAAGGCGGAGTTCCGAACTGCATGGAGAGTTTCAGTGCATCATCTGTTTTGGTGATTTCCTGCCGGACTTCTGCGAGGTCGGTACTGATTTTTGTATTTAACATCATGGTGCGACTGGTTTCGTTGGAAGTGAATTCAGATGCTTTCAACAAAACTTTGTCTAGTTCTAAAACTTGTTCAAATGGTTTCATAATAACTCCTTATGATTCGGGGTGCAGTCTCAAAATGCTGTACCCGTGGGAATGTCGCCTTGTAATTCATCTTCTATTCCGATAATTGTACCGGATTCGTCTAAGTAAAAATTAACTTTTAAAATTAGTGAAGCGTAACATTCTGGTTGAAATGTCACTTTGCAGTATTCCTTTGACGGAATGAAATCACTGGAAATTTCGGAATAATTCTCCGGCAATGGCGAAAATGTTACATCTGTATTTTTCCAGTGGGTAATAATTGTTGCAGAAACATTTTCTTCTAGGTATTTTCGGCAGATACGAATATAATACCTTTCTCTGTTGGTCTTGATTTCTGCGCACCCTGTGAACATTGCCAAAATCAGGAACAAAGGAGCAATTTTTAATTTTTTCATGAAAAATTCTCCGTGACAGCTTTACCATCGATAGCCAGACCCGATAACTGTACCGGATTCATCAACGTAAAAAATGAGTGGCCCAAGGACGGCATCGTGTTTTGTTTTGAATATGACCTGATGATATTCCTCGGCTTCAATAAAATCGTCGGAAATTTCATAATACATTTCCGGTAAAGATGAAAGGCAGACACGAGGACTTTCCGAATCTGTGATAATGTAAGAAGAAAGGGAATTTTCGTTGATGTAATCTTCACAGGCACGAATATAAAATTTGTCGGTCTTAATTCCTGCACATCCTGTCAACATGGCGAAGACGAGGGTCAAAGGGATAATTTTTGTTTTTTTCATAATAATTCCTCTCTTAGGGCTGTTTGCTGATGGCTTTATAGTAACTCAATGTAGGAAATTTTCTGTCAAGGTGATACGACAAGAATTCTTCTGCAAATTTGCAGAAAGATTTCTCACAGCGTTCCGAAATACGGAAATGATAAATTTTCTCAAAGTCTGAAAGAACGATATGCCGGACGGCTAACAAGCCCCCTGCCGGCATCATGATGTAATTCCGTTTCCGTGGCGGTACACAATGTTCACAGAAAAAACAGCCGTCCTCGACAGAGAATACAATTGTTTCCGGTAAGTATGCCCCACAGTTCCGGCACATGACCACATCCGGCATGAATCCCAACAGCGAAGCAATCCGCAATTCAAAAATTGCTTTGAGGTGTGTTTCCGTCATGGTCTGTTCAGAGAGATAATGCAGACAGTTCAGGAATAACCGCAAAATTTCCGGAGTGCCGTTTTTCGGCAATACGGAAAATAACACTATCTGCGAAAAATAAGAGGCAAGTGCAACCGCTGTGACGGATTTCCGCAAAGGGTAAAAAATCTGAATCGGCTTGACACTGTTCAGAATGCGTACCCCTCTGGAAACGTCATTCATACAAAATTCCGAATATGCGAATAATTGGGTTGCACTGCCTGTTTTGCTGTTGATTTTCCCCGAACCCTTGACAAGGATTTCGAGAACGCCGTATTCTGCCGTGAGGATGTCAATAAATTTATCTTGTTCACCAAGCATCTTTTGTGATAGCACAAGACCCTTGACTGTCAGCATGTTCCATTCCTTTCATGGCGGTATATGCGAGATAATCGGCAATACTACCGCTTTCTAAAAATTGATTCCATGTTTCATCCATGCATATCGCCCCTTGTTCAGTGTTCGCTGAAAACGGGGCTTTATGTCTGGAAATTATTCCTCTGTCAAGCCAAAGGAACGAATTAAACCTTCTTTATTTCTCCAGTCCTCTTTGACCTTGACGAAACATTGCAAGTTTACCTGAATCTGGAAAAATTCTTCCAGTTCATGACGGGCGGAGGTGGAAATTTTTTTAATCATACTGCCGTTTTTTCCGATAATAATTCCCTTGTGTGACTCACGCTCACAATAAATTACTGCCGATATATCCAGCAAATCCTTGTCGTCACGCTCTGACATTTTTTCCACTGTCACAGCAATGCCGTGAGGGACTTCATCATCTAACAGACGTAACAATTTTTCACGAATCATTTCAGATGCAAGAACTTTTTCCGGCTGGTCGGTGAATTTGTCATCAGGGAAGAAATGCACGGAGGGTTGAGCGATTTCTTCCGCCGTCTTCATAATTTCGTCAATGCCGTCTTTGGTGGAGGCACTCACCGGAATGATGGCATAGGGGTGATAATCATTTTCCAGCCTTAACAGCAAAGGCATCATCTTGGATTTATCCTGCAATAAGTCGATTTTATTCACAATGATGATACACTGAATTTTCCGGTCTGCAATGCTTTTGAGCATTTTTTCATCCTGTTCATGCAGTTTTTTCGTGCAGTCAATGACATACAAAACAGCATCCGCATCGGAAGCGGAGTCCTCTGCGGTTTTCATCATATGGGTACTGAGTCGGGTTTTACCGTGATGCAGTCCGGGGGTATCAATGAATACAAATTGTGTTTCATTTTTGGTTAAAATCCCTGTAATGCGTGTTCTTGTGGTCTGCGGTTTACTGCTGACGGATGCAATTTTTTCGCCGATTAAAGCGTTTAAAAGCGTAGACTTTCCGGCATTAGTTCTGCCGGAAAGTGTCAGAAAAACAGATTTTGTCATGAGTTGGACTCCTCAGAGGGTGTGACGAACGTCAATTCACGAGAAATTCCCAGCTTTTCCAGAACGGATTCTTCCTTTTCTCTCATGATACGTTCATCAAGGGGACTTGTTTCATGGTCATATCCCAATAGATGAAGCATGGAATGCACTGTCAGATAGCCGATTTCCCTTTCAAGGGAATGACCGTAAATATTCGCCTGTTTCATAGCGGTTTCAATGGAAATCACTACATCACCCAGCAGGACATATCCTGTTTCGGTGTCGATTTCCTGTGTACCGTCTGCACTGGTTAAAGGGAAGGACAAAACATCTGTCACGCTGTCTTTATCACGATAGGTTTTGTTCAGCTGACGGATTTCCTGATTGGAGACAAAAGAAACGCTGACTTCCGCATTCTTGATGAAACCTTCCGAAATCAGGACGGCATGACAACAACGCCGGATTAAGAGACGGATTCCGGACGGAATTTTAACATTATTCTGATTGTTCTTGATACTTACTTTTAATTTACCTGTTTGTTGCATTAAGAGGTTCTCCCTTCTTTGTAATAATTCTCATATGCTTTAATAATATCCTGAACCAGTTTATGACGGACAACATCTTTTTCCGTGAATCGGATAGTTGCAATGTCTTCCACATGTTTCAGGACTTTCATTGCTTCAATCAAGCCGGATTTCCGTTTTTCCGGCAAGTCAATTTGTGTGACATCTCCAGTGATGACCATTTTACTGTTTGCGCCGAGACGTGTCAGAAACATCTTGATTTGTTCAGAAGTAGTGTTTTGTGCTTCGTCAAGGATGATGAATGCATCATCCAGAGTGCGCCCTCTCATGTAGGCAAGCGGTGCAACCTCGATGATGTTTTTCTCCATATGCCGTGAAAATGTCTCTGCACCAAACATATCAAAAAGTGCATCATATAACGGTCTTAAATAGGGGTCGACTTTGCTTTGCAAGTCCCCCGGAAGAAAACCAAGTCTTTCTCCGGCTTCCACTGCTGGACGGGTCAAAATGATTTTCTGGACTTCATGCGCCTTGAATGCCTTGACAGCCAATGCCACAGCAAGATAGGTCTTGCCTGTTCCGGCTGGCCCTACACCCAGAACGATAGTATTTTTCCGGATAGCATCCACATATTTTTTTTGCCCGACGGTTTTCGGGCGGACAACCTTTCCGCTTGTCGTCATACAAATGCCATCGCCGTCCATCTGACGGACGGAATCGGCTTCTCCATCCTGCACCATGGAAAGCACATAACGAACGGTCTGTTCTGTCAAGTGCTGTCCTTTGTGTACAAGGTCTTCCAAGAGACGAAGTGCGGAGGAGGCTTTCTCAATTTGTTCCGGTTCTCCGGTGATGTGGACATCTGCCCCACGACAAAAGAGAATCACATTATATTCCCTTTGAATGCTGTTCAAATTTTCATCACAACTGCCGAAAATTGCCGGCATATCGGAAGGCTGTCCGAAGCTGATTGTTTTTTCTGCCATAAGTTCTCCTGTAATATAATCATGTGTTTATTTTTTGCCCCAGCCTGTAGTACCTGTGCTGTCTACTGGTGCTGGGTCGGGATATAGACGGTAACGTGGCAGTCCGTTGCCAGCACCTGTAGACTGTCCAGCCCAAATTTCCATTTCTCGACCGCCCTTGTCGTCACGGAAACATACCATCCACATATCAGTTGGAAGATGATTATAAGTTTTGGACTGCTTTTTTATTTCCCCACTTCCTAATATTAACTGTCATGAAGAAAAACTGCTTTTCATCCTTATTATACATCCATTTATCAAAAAAGTCAAGTGCTTGTCAGTGAATTTTGTAAATTTTGTGACATATGCAAAAAAATCCAAAACAGACTTGACAAATATGACGGAATGTGGTATAATATCGTTTGAAAACAAAGCAGGCACTTTCCGTGACTCACCGTTTGACCATGAATGCCGAAACGGTCAATATCTTTCATGATGGCTGGCTTTTTTTGTAAGCTGTTGTGGGTGTTGGTGGGTGCTGATGATTGTCTGCACTCATTTTTGTTTTAAATTTTAATGCTTGGGGGTGCCCGCAATAAGTAGTAAGGAAGATATGCAAATCAATGAGATGATTCGGGATAAGGAAATTCTGGTCATCGATGCTGACGGTTCTAAACTGGGAGTGATGTCCGCAAAGGATGCGCTCAAACTGGCTTACGAGAAGAATCTCGATTTGGTAAAAATAGCACCGCAGGCAAAACCGCCTGTATGCCGTATTCTGGATTATGGCAAGTTCTGTTTTGAACAGCAGAAGCGTGAAAAAGAAGCGAAGAAAAATCAAAAAGTGATGTCTGTCAAGGAAATCAGAATGTTTTCGGCGATTGATACCCATGATTTCGAAACAAAGGTAAATCAGGCGAATAAGTTCCTGAAATCCGGTGATAAGCTGAAAGTTTCGGTTCGTTTCCGGAAACGTGCCATTGCACATCCGGAGCTGGGCTCTGAACTGCTGGAACGGTTCAAAGAGGCTTGCAGTGAATATGGGACTGTCGAAAAGCCCGCCAAAATGGAAGGGCGCAGTATTGTGATGTTCATATCCCCGAAGGCATCCAAATAAGCATCAAGGAGGACTATTATCATGGCTAAAGTGAAGGTTAAAACACATTCCGGCGCAAAGAAGCGTTTCAAGCTCACCGCTAATGGCAAGGTGAAGTATCAGCATACCAACAAGCGTCACAGACTGACACAGAAGGACACCAAGCGCAAGAGAATCGCAAGAGGTGCTGGTGTGGCTGACGTTTCCAATACTCCTACCATCAAGAAGCTTGTTCCGTATCTGTAAGCCGTCAGGCGTTTGACAGATTTCAGGAATTGACTGGTGAGAAAACAGAAAAATATATTGGAGGTAAAGAACTATGGCACGTATTAAGGGTGCGATGATGACTCGCAAGAGAAGAAATAAGACTCTCAAGCTCGCAAAGGGCTATTTTGGCGCAAAAAGCAAACATTTCAAGATGGCAAAACAGGCTGTCATGAAGTCTGGTCAGTATGCTTACATCGGCAGAAAGCAGAAGAAAAGAAACTTCCGTCAGCTTTGGATTACCAGAATTTCCGCTGCTGCTAAAATCAATGGCATGAATTATTCTACCTTTATGAACGGCTGCAAGAAGGCTGGTATTACACTCAACAGAAAAATGCTCTCCGAGATTGCAATTCATGATGCAGAGGGCTTCGCAGCAATTGTTGCACAGGCAAAGGCTGCACTTTGATTTTCGTCAATCAGACCACGCTCTTTTCTCATGAGTAAGAGCGTGGTTTTTGGCATTTTTAGGGAGGTGATTTCATGCTGGAAATGGTAACTTCAAAGAATAACCCATTGATTAAACATTACCGCAAGTTATGCGAAAATAAACATTACCGATATACTTACCGTCTGTTCGTGGTGGAGGGGCTACGGATTGTCCGTGATGCATTGCAGGAAAATATTCCCTGTACCATTCTCATGACAGAAACGGCAATGAAAAAATATTCTGAAGATTTGCAAGGACTGATGCAACAACCTGAAAGTTTCCGTATGATTTCTGACGAAATCGGGGAGTATATTTCAGATACAGAACATACACAGGGAGTATTTGCAATCTGTGGTATGCGAAATTTACAGCTTTCTTCTGGAAATATTCGTCCTGACGGGCGGTATCTGGTGCTTGAACACTTGCAGGATACCGGAAACATGGGGATGATTCTCAGAACGGCGGATGCAATGGGGATGGATGCGGTTATCAGTTGCGGAAGCTGTGAAATTTATAACCCGAAAACAGTCCGTGCCACAATGGGGGCTATTTTCCGGATTCCTGTATATGAGGAAACGGAAATCAGGAAAATAGTCGGGATATTGCAAGAAAAAAAGGTTCTTTCCTATGGGGCGGTACTGCGTGAGGATGCTGTTTCTCTCTCTGAAATGCAAATGGGGAAAGGCTGTGCTGTATGGATTGGCAACGAGGGAAACGGACTTTCCAATGAAGCTGTGGAAGCCTGTGACAAATGCGTTATCATCCCCATGAGGGGACGCACGGAGTCACTCAATGCCGCAATGGCGGCAGGTATCATGATGTGGGAGATGGTCAGACATGAATGAAAATTATGCATTTCTGCTTTGGCTGGAAATGATTTTCGGCATTGCCAACCCCAAAATTTCTGCAATGATACAAAAATATGGCGATGCAAGGACATTGTATTATGTTCTGCATGACCCTGAAACCAAACTCATGGACGAAAAGGAAAAGAAATGCTTTTCTGATACTCCCATTGAAAAGGCACATCAGGTAATAGAATACTGTGAAAGAAATTATATTCACATCATGTCCATGGAGGATTCTGAGTATCCGGAGGGGCTGCAACATATTTACAATGCACCCTTGATATTATTTTACAGGGGCAATCCGGAACTGCTCAGAAAGGGACATATTCTGACCGTTGTCGGCACAAGGCGACCTTCTCAGTATAGCCAGAGAATCAGCAAACGGCTTTGTTATGAGCTGGCGGATGCTGGGTTGATTCTGGTGAGCGGTTGTGCCGTGGGAATGGATGCTTCGGCTCATCAGGCTTCTATACAGGCAGGCGTTCCGACAGTCGGCGTTCTGGGGTGCGGTGTCGATTACGATTACCCGAAAGAAAACCGGATGCTCAAAGAACAGATTGTGCAGAATGGCTTGTTGGTTTCTGAATATTTTCCTGCAACTCCGCCCTATCCTGCGAATTTTCCGGTAAGGAACAGAATTCTTTCCGGTATCAGTGAGGGAGTACTTGTTCTGGAGGCGCACAGGAAAAGCGGTGCATTGATTACGGCAAATCTCGCCTGTGAACAAGGAAAATATGTATTCTGCATTCCTCCGGCGGATATTTACGATAAACGTTATGACGGTCAGGCGAATTTACTGCGTGATGGTGCATATCCGGTCTTTCATTGCCGTGATATTATCGACACATTGAATTCATTCCATTTCATGGAAGAACCTGAGTTTCCCGAAATCCTCCCCGATGAACCGCCAAAAATACAGCTCCCTGAAGAACGTCCAGAAGAGCCAAAGATTCAAAAATATTTGTCTGTTATGCCGGAAGTTATCAAAGAAGGGATTTCTTTCGGGAAAATTCCTGAAAGTCTCAGTTCTCCGGTTTTTGATGAGCCGGAAACGGAGAAACTAGAATTTCATTCCGAAACAGTTCCGGAAACAGTATTACTTCCGGAACAGTCCAAACCAGAACAGGAGGACGATTTCACCCCTGTTTCCGACAGTGGCGAACAAGAACAAATTCTCAATCTTATCAGGAACGAGGGCGCACAAAATATTGATTCTGTCTGTATGAAACTGGGGATTCCGTTTCATCAGGCTTCATTATTGATGGTGGAAATGGAACTGATGGGATTGATTGCCATTTCTGAAAGAGATTTGTATGTGTTATCCAGTGGGGAAAATTAGATTAGAAGAGAGTAGACCCTGAAAGGAGTGTGTGCTGTATCTCACAGCGGAATTTATGTCAAATTTAGTGATTGTAGAGTCTCCGGCAAAAGCCAAGACAATTCAGAAATATTTAGGTGCAGGATATGAAGTCATTGCTTCTATGGGTCATGTGCGTGATTTGCCAAAATCCAAACTCGGTGTCGATGTTGATAATGGCTTTACACCGCAGTATCAGGACATGAAGGGCAAAGAGGAAATTATTCGTGAACTCAAAAAGAAAGCCAAGAAAAGCGAAATGGTTTACCTTGCGACTGACCCCGACCGTGAGGGAGAGGCAATTTCATGGCATCTTGCACAGATGCTCAACCTCGATTTGAATGCAGATAATCGGGTTGCCTTTAACGAAATTACAAAAACCGGCGTTCAGAACGGCATGGCAAATCCCCATAAAATTGATATCGATTTGGTCAATGCACAACAGGCAAGGCGAATTCTTGACAGAATTGTTGGCTATAAAATCAGCCCGTTCCTCTGGAAAAAAGTCAAGCGAGGATTGTCCGCCGGAAGAGTGCAGTCGGTGGCGGTTCGTCTGATTGTGGACAGGGAAGAGGAAATTCGGGCTTTCGTTCCAAAAGAATATTGGAGCATTGATGCAGTTTTATCAGCTCCCGAAAATACAAAAAAGTTTGCATCAAAATTAACCGCCGTTGACGGTGAGAAAATCGAAATTGCCAACGAAGAACAGGCAAACGCTCTATTGAACCGCCTGAAAGGTGTTCCCTTTGTTGTGAAATCCATCAAAAAGCGTGTCACGAAGAAACAACCTTCTCCGCCGTTCATTACCTCTACTTTGCAACAAGAGGCTTCCAAAAGATTGGGTTTCCAGTCCAAGCGTACCATGAAAGCCGCTCAGGAATTGTATGAGGGTATCGACGTTGACGGAATGGGCGCAGTTGGTTTAATTACCTACATGAGAACGGACTCCCTCCGTATTTCTGCGGATGCCCAGCAGGCGGCGGCGGATTATATCAAACAGACTTACGGTGAAAATTATCTTCCTGATAAGCCCAGAGTTTTCAAGACGAAAAAAAATGCACAGGATGCTCACGAAGCTATCCGCCCAAGTATGCCCAATCTGACCCCTGCACAGGTGCGCCCAAGTCTGACTGATGACCAATATAAATTATATAAATTGATTTGGGAAAGATTCATTGCCAGTCAGATGGCGAATGCCCTGCTTGATACGGTTTCGGTGGATATTGATGCTGACCATTGTCTTTTCAAATCCTCTGGTTATTCTGTCAAGTTTGACGGATTTACCGTACTGTATGAGGAGAAAAATGACAATGACGAGGAAAATCAAAAGGTCTTACCGCCTTTGAATGTGGATGATGTTCTGAACGTCATCAGCCTTGACGGAAATCAACATTTCACTCAGCCCCCTGCAAGATTCTCCGAGGCGACTTTGATTAAAACTTTGGAAGAAAATGGTATTGGTCGCCCCAGCACCTATGCGCCGACGATTACAACCATTCTCGCCAGAATGTACGTGGAACGTGAGGGAAAACAACTCCGCCCCACTGCTTTGGGGGAGGTCATTACCAAAGTCATGAAAGACCATTTTTCTCATATTGTGGATGCAGCTTTTACCGCCAAAATGGAAACTGAACTTGATAACATCGAACATGGTTCAACGGATTGGGTTTCCATGCTGGATACGTTTTATCAGGATTTTGCAAAAACTCTTTCCGATGCAGAAGAAGCAATGGATGGTCAGCACGTCAAAATTCCCGACGAAGAAACAGATATTATCTGTGACCAGTGCGGGCGGAATATGGTTATCAAATTGGGAAGATATGGAAAATTTCTTGCCTGTCCTGCGTTTCCGGAATGTAAGAATACAAAACAAATCGTTCTCGAAACAGGCGGTTTCTGTCCTCGTTGCGGTCAGAAAGTCATTCAGAAAAAGTCAAAACGTGGGCGCATTTTCTACGGTTGTGAAAAATATCCGGACTGCCGTTTCATGACATGGAATGTTCCGGTTGAGGAACGCTGTCCGCAGTGCAATTGCACTTTATTCCAGAAAGGCGGAAAATCGGGAAGTTTGGTCTGTGAAAAGGACGGTTGCGGTTATGAAAGGAGCTTGAAATGATGCAGGCGGTTGTCATTGGCGGAGGTCTTGCCGGCTGTGAATCTGCTTGGGCATTGGCGAACAGAGGTATTTCCGTCAAACTCTACGAAATGAAGCCCGTCCGGTACAGTCCTGCACATCATCATGAAAATTTGGCGGAATTGGTCTGTTCCAATTCGCTGAAAGCGTCAAGGCTTGCCTCTGCCGGAGGACTTCTCAAAACGGAAATGGAAATGCAGGGAAGTTTATTAGTCCGTTGTGCAAAGGCTTGCGCTGTGTCGGCTGGCGGTGCGCTGGCTGTGGACAGGGAACAATTTTCAGCTATGGTCACAAAGGAAATCGAAAATCATCCCTTGATTGAGATTATCCGTGAAGAAGTGACGGAAATTCCTGACAAAAATTGCGTTATTGCGACAGGTCCTCTGACTTCGGATGCAATGTCTGAAAAAATTGAGAAATTGTGCGGTGCAAGACTCAGTTTCTTTGATGCGGCTGCGCCGATTGTTTCGGCGGAAAGTCTGGATATGAACAAAATTTTCTTGCAGTCACGCTATGACAGGGGCGAAGCTGATTATCTTAACTGCCCTATGAACCGTGAAGAATATGAAGCTTTCTGGAATGCGCTTGTCAATGCTGAAAAAGCCCCTCTGCATGAGCATGACAAGGAATTTTTCAAGGTGTATGAGGGCTGTATGCCTGTTGAGGTGCTGGCATCAAGGGGTATTGATACACTCCGTTTCGGGTGTTTGAAGCCTGTCGGACTGCATGACCCCCGAACCGGAAAAAGACCTTATGCTGTTGTTCAGCTGAGACGTGAAAATCAAGAGGGGACTATGTTCAATCTTGTGGGATTCCAGACCAATCTCAAATTCAGTGAGCAGAGACGTGTATTCAGCATGATTGCAGGGCTGGAAAATGCGGAATTTCTGCGCTATGG
>DGHF01000133.1:4171-6444 GCA_002392545.1 Ruminococcus sp. UBA3855 | reverse complement strand
GAATGAAGGCATGAGACTGAATGAGGGACTTATCAAGCAGCTGACTGGTGATGATATGGTAACGGCTCGTAAGCTGTATGGTGATGAATTTGAATTCCGTCCGCAATTTAAGCTCTGGCTTGCGACCAATCATAAGCCTGCAATCCGTGGCACTGACGTTGGAATCTGGCGGAGAATCCATGTGATTCCGTTCACTAAGGTCATTCCCGAAGATAAGGTTGACAAGAATCTTTCTGAAAAATTACAGCAGGAACTGCCCGATATTCTCGCATGGATGTTAGAGGGCTATCGTCTTTGGAGATATGAGGGGCTCGACAAGCCGAAAGCGATTCTTGACAGCGTGAAGGAATATCAGACCGAAATGGACGTGCTTTCATCGTTCATCGAATCAGAATACTGTACTTCCGGTGGTGAAGTCAAGGCTTCTCAGATTTATGCTGTCTATTGTCAGTGGGCAAGCGAAAATAATGAATACAAAATGCCCAGCCGTAAATTTGGCATTGAAATGTCCAAGCGTTTCAATAAAAGAAAAACTAACGGAAATGTCGTATACATGGGAATTTCTCTTGTTATCAACATTGACTCAAACTAAATATAGAGTGATAATAGTGATTATAATCTTCTTTATTATACCCTTTAAAATAAAAAATAAAAAATATAAATTAATATATATAATATAATATATATTCACTATTGTCACTTATGGAGGACAAAATGAAAATCATTCTCAATTTTAAGAATTCTGATGAATTTAAACGTCTGGAACGTCAGGCATATAACGGCACGCTTGATGTTTCGGACTTTCCACCTGCGGAATATCTGTATTTTTCCGAACTCCGCAAGATTTACTATGCTTTCAAGTTCGAGGGGCTTTCCAAAGAGGAAGCCTCCCGCAAAAAGCAGATTCTGCTCAGACGCTATCATGATGCTGTCAGCGAACATGAAAAATACTGTGAAGTTTACAGGGAATATCAGGGAAACATTCTCAGGGCAGGCACTCTCATTTCAGAAATCAACAAGGCAAAAAGCATTTATGAAATCGCTGTTCTTGCCTGTACCGCTATCGGCTTGATGCAGGGCGAGAGAACTTTTGCCGACCGCATGAAACACAAAATGGAGGATATGCAATGAATGAAGCCTATGTGCTTCCATTATCGAGCAGGCTTTAAGAGACTACCGCCACGCAAGAAAGAACATTCTGCAAAAATATGATGTTATCAATTCAGGAAGCAGAATCCGTGAAATTCAGCGTTTTCTGAAATCTTCATGGTTCAGACTGCTGTCCGATTTGGGCGGCGAAAAGCTCATAGAACTGATGGAAGGAGAATTCATATGACAGCAAAAGAATTTATGGAAGGAATCAAGGAACAGGACAGTCGGGTTCGCATGATGCGTGAAGAACTACATACCGTTCGTGAACGGCTGGACATATCCGGTGTCAATTATGAAAATACAGGTGCAGTAGCTGCTACCAAAAAAACAGACAGCATGGCAGAACTGATTGCTGAAATGATTGATTACGAAAGTGAGCTTAAAGGGGAAGAATGCCGACTTGCAACAATGAGACTGAAAGCAGTGTCTTGTATCAATAAACTTACTGACAGCAGAGAACGTGATGTGCTTCGTCGCTGGTATCTGATGTTTCAAAATGAAGAAGAAATCAAAACTTCAGTAGGATACAGCAGAAGTGCTATTTACAGCCATCGTCGCAATGGTCTGGAGCATCTTGAAAAGTTTGGACTGGATTGGACAGATTTGGACTGAAAAACACTTGACATTCTTGAAAAAATGTGCTATCATAGATAATAGAAAATTAGATACACAACAAGCCTTTGCGGAGTTTCCGTGAAGGCTTTCTTTATGCCCGAAAGGAGTTTATTCTATGCTTGCAAAGAAAGTCATGAGAAACGGCATTGATATTGACAACCGCATCATTGAACAGGTTACACAGCACCGCATCTGGTCGGAACTGTATGATGCTGTTTCCTACTGTCAGCCCCTCGCTAATCTGGTAGAGGACATTCTGGAAAACAAGGAAACAGAACTGACGGAGCTTATCCGCATGAAGGACAGCCTTGAAAGCATCATCATGTCAATCAGTAACTGCGACCAGAGGGAGATTCTCCGCCTGCGTTACTTTGACAATCTTCCGTGGGACTGCGTGGCTGACCATCTCGGTGAAGACATCGACTGGGTAAAGAAACAGCACCGCAAGGCATTGAAAAAGATTCATGTGGAGTGTACCTGTTGCTGTGGCTGTGACGGAGATGACT
>DGHF01000133.1:0-4115 GCA_002392545.1 Ruminococcus sp. UBA3855 | reverse complement strand
AGAGTAAGAAACCCTGCAAGCACCCGGGCTGTCCTAACCTGACTGACGGCTTGTACTGCGAACAGCATAAGCATCTGTATCCTGACCGACCGTCAGCATTCAAACGTGGCTACGGAAGCAAATGGCAGAGAATCAGCAAAGCATACCTGAGAAAACATCCGCTGTGCGTGATGTGTTTAGCCAAAGGCAGATACGTTCAGGCGACTGTGGTTGACCATCGAGTCTCACATCGTGGCAATTACGAACTGATGTGGAGCGAATCAAACTGGCAGGCACTCTGCAAGTCATGTCATGACCGCAAGACAGGCAATGAGGACAGCACACCAGAATACCGCTATTGATGGGGATTTCTTTGAATAATGACCGCCGGGGGGATTGATTTTCTCTGAAATCAAATCTCGGAAAGACCGGGGTCCAAATCTTCCAATAAAAATCGCTATTCAAACGGGGTATTGACCCATTATAAATTTGAATATCCATAAAGTATAAATTTTCTGTTCGTTTACAGAAAATTTATACTTTTTTCGTATATCTGCGGTAACAGGCGGATATTTGATATTTTATTCAAAAAATTCAAAGAAGGGAGGAATTCAAACATGGCAAAGGACGGTACAAACCGTGGCGGTGCAAGACCCGGTGCGGGCAGACCCCGAAAGGCTCTGGCTGAAAAAATCAGTGAAGGCAGGCGAGCCGAAGTCATGATGCAGCCTGCGGAACTCAAAGCCGCTGATATTCCTCCGGTGAAAGAATTCATGACCATGATTCAGCGTGACGGCACAAAGCTGTATGCAGAAGAAGTTTATAAAAATGTCTACGAGTGGCTTAAGGCTCGTGGATGTGCGGAGCTTGTCAGCGAATACCTGATAGAGCAGTATGCCATGACCGTTTCGAGATGGATTCACTGTGAGGAAGTAATCTCAAGAACTGGCTATATTGCGAAACATCCGACAACTTCTGCTCCGATTGCATCACCTTATGTTTCCATGAGTCAGTCATATCTGAAACAGGCAAATATCTGCTGGAATCAGATTTTTACCATTGTCCGTGAGAACTGCTCCACAGAATTTCAGGGAAATCCGCAGGACGACCTGATGGAACAGCTCCTCCGGAACAGAAAGTGAGGACACTATGAAATCAAATACAGATTCTATTTTTTGGCGTGAGTTAAAGGACGGCCGTCCTTATCTTACCAAGCAGCAGTACCGCACGATTAAGGGGCAAGCCAAAAAAGGCAATGTCATGGATGCCCGAAAAGGTCTGCAAAGAATCTTACACCGCAAGAATGGGAGATAAAATGTACACTTTAAGAGAAATCATTCAGAAATTCAGATATTACAGAAAACTGAATCTGCTGACCGTTCAACAGTTCAAAGCACTCCGAAAACAAGCCTGCTCCGGTGATATTGACGGTGCGGAACGGCAGTTTCAGAAAATGATCGGGAGGGTGAAGCTGTATGACTAAGACAACTACCGACTTCGAGCTTGTGGATATTGACAGGCTGATTCCCTATGTGAATAATGCCAGAACACACAGCAAAGAGCAGATTCAAAAATTACGCTCCTCTCTGCGTGAGTTTGGTTTCATCAATCCTGTGATTATCGACAAGGAATACAACGTCATAGCCGGACACGGCAGAATTGCCGCTGCCAAAGAGGAAGGTATCAAGGAAGTGCCGTGTGTGTATGTGGATTATCTCACAGAAGCACAGAAGAAAGCATATATCCTCGCCGATAATCGCATGGCTCTTGATGCGGGCTGGGACGATGCCCTTCTTGCAGTTGAAATGGAGGAACTGCAAAACCTCGGCTTTGACTTAGGTTTGACAGGCTTTGACGAAAAAGAACTCGCTGACCTGTTTGCAACTGATGAAGAAGCACAGCAGGATGATTTTGATGTCGATGCGGAACTCGAAAAGCCCTGTTTCTCCAAAGCCGGAGATGTCTGGCACATCGGCAGGCATACTGTTATCTGTGGAGACTCCACTCTGCCGGAAACTTATACTGCCCTGCTCGGTGATACCAAAGTCAATCTTGCCTGCACAGACCCGCCTTATCTCGTCAATTTAACCAGTACATCGGGAAAAATCAAAAATGACGACCTTGATGATGAGCAAGGCTATAAATTCCTGAAATCCGCCTTTGAACGATTTCATGAAGCAATGGCAAAGGATGCGAGCATTTATGTATTTTATGCGACATCAAAAGCCCGTGTATTTCATGATGCCTACGAAGATGCTGGTTTCAAGGTTGGTGCAGGTCTGGTCTGGAAGAAAGACAGACTCGTGCTGACAAGAACTGACTGGAAATATATCCATGAACCCATTATCTGGGGCTGGCGGAAAGACGGCAAGCACATCTGGTACGGCGACCAGAAACAGAAAACTGTCTTTGAATTTGACCGCATCAAAAATTCCAAAGAAGATGGGTGCGGACATCCGAGTTCAAAGCCTGTACCGCTGATTGCCTATCTGATTCAGCAGTGTACGCAGTCCAATGGTCTGGTGCTTGACGGATTTTTAGGTTCAGCATCGACACTGATTGCCTGCGAACAGCTCGACCGCATCTGTTACGGCATTGAGTTAGAGCCGAAATTTGTGGATGTCGCCGTGGAGCGTTTCAGGAAGTACCTCTCCGAAAATGGAAAAGCTGCTGATATTTTCGTCATTCGTGACGGGCAGCGGATTGAGTATGCTGATGTTGCGAAAGAGGAAGCACAGCATGACCAAGCGTGAATGTGCCGTTGTGATGGCATATACAGGCATTGCCATGCTCAAAGGCGATGACCTGTTTCATTTTTACGACTATTTATCGGGCATTATCGGCAGACCTGTCTATACACATGAAATTCCAAGAGTAGTCGATTATTACAAAGATACCAGAATCAGGGATGATTTTCTTGCTCTTTGTAAAAATGCAGAGGAGGACAGCCATGAAAAAATTAACACTGGGTAGCCTGTTCTCCGGTTCAGGCGGATTTGAACTTGCAGGAATGCTGGCAGGAATTACACCTGTCTGGAATTCTGAAATAGACCCATATCCAATTCTTGTCACGCATAACCGCCTGCCGGATGTACAGCATTTCGGTGATGTCAATACCCTGAACGGTGCGGAGCTTCCGCCTGTGGATATTATCACTTTCGGCAGTCCATGTCAGGATATGAGCATTGCCGGAAAAAGAAATGGTCTGGACGGTTCACGCTCCGGACTGTTTCACGAAGCAGTCAGAATCATTAGAGAAATGAGAGGTGCGACAAATGGCAAATATCCAAGATTCATTGTGTGGGAAAATGTCCCCGGTGCTTTCTCCTCCAATAACGGCGAAGACTTCCGCACAGTCCTCGAAGAAATCTGCAAAATCAAAGATGACAGCATTTCTGTTCCTCGACCTCCGGAACGCTGGACAAAAGCAGGAGAAATCATGGGAGAAGATTTCTCTGTCGCATGGCGAACCCTCGATGCACAATACTGGGGAGTCCCCCAGCGTAGAAAACGCATCTACCTTGTCGCAGATTTTGCAGGACAGCGTGCATCCGATGTATTATTTGTCAGCGAAGGCTTGTCAGGGTATTCTGCGAAGAGCATCAGAACGTGGCAAGGAACTGCCAGCCGTTCTGAAAAAGGCTCTCGAACAGCAGGCTGGATTAACACAATCCTGAATGACCAAGGCGGAAACCGCATGGATATTACAGAAGATGTCACCTGCACTCTCCGTGCGGAAGCACATCATCCGCCATGTGTATTAGAGTCAGCAGGATTCTGTACAGAGCATTCCGCTAAGTCCAGAAGCATCGGCTATGAGGAAGAAAAATCTCCCACGCTCCGTGCCGGTGTCGTTCCGGCAACAGTATATGAAAATCATAGTCAGGATTCCAGATATACAGGTCCTCTTGAAGTCGCTCCGACAATATCAGCCACCTATGGTATGGGTGGAAACAATCAGCCTTTTATTGTAGAAAATCACCCTTCTGACGGAAGAATAAAAATTTCTGATGATGAAATTTGTCAGACTTTAACTTCAAGAGCAGGTACAGGCGGAGGGAATGTGCCTCTGCTGATGGAAGCTCCGAAAGTTTACGGAATTTGTGCAAAACACAGCAATTCTATGCTTTCAGACA
>DGHF01000010.1:2278-24935 GCA_002392545.1 Ruminococcus sp. UBA3855 | reverse complement strand
GCTCTGCATTTTGCAATTGCCTAAATATTCTTTTCTTCATTATAGCACAATTTTCATATAAAATCAATAGGATACAGAAAAAAATCAGTATTTCCGTGAAAATGAATTCCACACATTTCCAGTTGCAAAACAGCTTTTTCTGCATAGAATATCAACAGCAGAAGAATGTGTTTGCCGGAAGAAGGTGACATTTCCGTAAAAAGGAAACGTCCGTTTGAATTGCCTGCTTCATAACGGAAAGCACAAAGACACTGCTTTCCGATATAAAAAGGGGACTGCCGGAAAGACAGTCCCTTTTTGATATTCTGTCAAATTTTCGGGAAATTGGGAGAATCAGAAGGTTTCATCCAGCTTCCGTCATCAAAATCGTCGTCAGATTCTTCAGTTTCAACCGGACTGACAGCCGTCGGAGTACCGGAAGAATCGGAATTAGAAGGAGTCTCCCCTCTCATGAGCTGTTCAAATCCCACAGCATCAACCTTTTCATTTGCAATGAGGTATTGAGCCACTGCATGGAGCTGATTCATGTGCTCAGTAAGAATTTGTTCCGCCTTGCTGTAACCATCTTCCACGAAAGTACGGATTTCGGTATCAATTTCGGCAGCGACTTCATTGGAATAATTGGGGGTACTGCTGAAATCACGTCCAAGGAACGGCTCACTCTCGTTATTGCCATACACAACAGGACCGAGCTTTTCACTGAATCCATAGCGTGTAATCATGCTTCTGGCGAGATTGGTCGCACGTTCGAGGTCATTGGAAGCACCAGTGGAAATATCATCCATGATGAGCTTTTCCGCCACACGACCACCAAGGAGTACAACAATTTCCTCACGCATTTCCATGAGACTGCTGTAAGATTTATCATGTTCAGGCAGTGACAGCGTATAACCACCCGCCATACCTCTGGGAACAATGGAAATTTCGTGTACTTTGTCCTGATGGGGACAGTAATATGTGCAGATAGCGTGACCTGCTTCATGGTAAGCAGTGAGTTTGATTTCACGTTCTGATTTGACTCTGGACTTCTTTTCAGGGCCGGCTACAACTTTAATAGTCGCCTCTGCAATGTCCTTGTTAGTGATAGCCTTTCTGTTGGCACGAGCCGCAAGCAAAGCGGCTTCATTGGTAAGGTTTTCGAGGTCTGCGCCTGTGAAACCGGCAGTTGTCTTGGCAATATCTTTCAAATTGACATCAGGGGCAAGGGGCTTGTTTTGGGTATGCACCTTGAGAATTTCTTCACGTCCCTTAATATCAGGATACCCGACAACAATCTGACGGTCAAACCGTCCGGGTCTCAGCAATGCAGGGTCGAGAATGTCACGGCGGTTGGTTGCAGCAATGACAATGACACTTTCATTTCCGGTGAAACCGTCCATTTCAACAAGCAACTGGTTGAGGGTCTGCTCACGTTCATCATGACCACCGCCAAGACCTGCGCCACGGTGTCTGCCAACAGCATCAATTTCATCAATGAAAATGATAGAGGGAGCATTTTTCTTTGCAGTTTCGAACAAATCACGAACACGGGATGCACCCACGCCGACAAACATTTCCACGAAGTCCGAACCGGAAATCGGGTAGAACGGACAGCCTGCTTCCCCTGCCACAGCCCTTGCGAGGAGGGTTTTACCAGTTCCGGGAGGTCCTAACAGCAGAACGCCTTTCGGGATTCTTGCGCCGATTTCAGAATATTTTTTCGGGTTTTTGAGGAAGTCGACAATTTCAGCCATTTCGAATTTTTCTTCTTCCGCACCGGCAACATCAGCAAATTTTGCTTTCTTGCCCTCTGACTGCGACTTGATGTTAGCTTTTCCGAAAGTGTTGTATCTTCCACCGCCAGCCTGACGCATCATGAAGATGAACAGCACCACGCCCATCACAAGAATAATCAATGTCGGGATATAGGTAATAATCCATGAATTATCCGTAATTCTGAAATAATCTTGGTCGAGGGGGGCATCGGGGTTGGCTTCATTGTAGGCGATACGATAGCCTTCAGTCTCTTCCTTGAAAATGCTGACATTCGGGACAGTATACAGAATCTTGTCTCCGTCTTTGAGGGTCATTTCAAGGTCACCTGTGCCGAGGTCAAGCGTATAAGCCTTGACATCAAGGTCATCGAAATGTTTCATGATTTCCGCATAAGTGTACTCTTCCTTCTTCTCATTGAGTCGGGGCAGCATATACGCAGCAAGGAAAATCAAAATTGCTGCAACCATCAGATATGCCACAAGCCCCCTGTTTCTTCTCGGGTTCAAAACATCCACTCCTTTTTACAGTAAATTGCAATTAGCACTCACAGCATACGACTGCTAAATTGATGATTTAGTATACATCAATTATGTGTCAGGCTCATGTGCGAATTGTGTTAATTTCGTGACAGATATAAAAATAACATATGATTTGTACTGTCAGTGATTTTTGCACGTTCTGCAACCCCCAAACCTTCCACCCACAAAAGACCGCTTTCATCTGAAAGAAAATGAATTGTCCGACGGAGTTCCGGCGCAACAGACGAATTCAGCCATTTTTTAATGAAAACATGATGCTTTTTTCCAGCGGGCAGGAATGAAAGACCTGCTTTCCGTGCATGAAGTTCTGCATACCCTTTTATTATATCATAATCCAGCACAGAATCTGTGAACTTTTTGTGAACAGTTGCAAATTTTTCAGAATTTGTTTTGTCAATGACTTCCGCATGAAGAAAAACCCCTTGAAAAATGGTGTTTTCTCCCAATTCGAGTGTTTTCGAGGGGCAGTCATTTCGTTGCGATTCCAGCCAGAGGGTATTCCTTCCATAGCAGACCATTACACCGCTTCTGTCAAGGTCAATTTTTCCGCCCTCATGCAGTAATTTTTCCACAGCGGTAATCTGTGCGAGACTTGGAGAAAAATGATTTTCTTTGAGGAAATGTGCAATCAATCGCCTGCGGATTGCCGGATGATAATTTTGCAGGAATTTCAAAGAACGGCTTTCGGGATGAAAGCACTCTGCATAGGCATTTTGAGCGGACAGCTCCAGAAAATCAGCATCTTGTGAGATGGTTTCCGTCATACGGAAACAATTCTGCTCACAGGAAGGATTGAGCTTTTTCACAGCCGGAATTATCTGATGACGGATAAAATTCCGGCTGTAATCGTCTGAAAAATTAGTGGAATCGTTCACAAATGCAATCTTTTTTTCTTGCAGAAATGATTCAATTTCAATCCGTGACACGTTCAGGAACGGACGGATAAATTTTTCACGGATGGCAGGAATTCCGCAAAGCCCCTGCAAAGCCGTACCCCTTGCGACACGAAACAAGACCGTTTCAAGGTTGTCAGAAGCCGTATGAGCAGTTGCAACGTAATCACATTCACAGGCGGAAAATACAGAATAACGGCATTCCCTCGCAGACGTTTCAACGGAAATTTTCTTTTTTTCAGCAAGTCCCCTGACATCCACCGGAACAACCTGCAAAGGAATATTCCATTTTTCACAAAGCTGACGGCAGAATAATTCATCCCTCTGACTTTCTTCCCCTCTCAGATGGTGCTGGACATGAACAGCACTCACCTGCAAATGAAATTTTTCAGCAACTGCATTCAGGCAGTACAGCAAGCACACACTGTCCGCACCGCCGGAAAGTGCGCATGTAACCAAAACATGATGTATTTCATGTTCTGTGAGAAAATCGGAAAGGGCTTTATTTGGGTTCATTTTGTCTTGTCTCCAAAGTCGAAAATTCTGTAAACTGACCGTTCCACGCTAAATTGATAGTACCGGTTTCGCCGTGTCGGTTTTTAGCAATGATGCATTCTGCAATATTCGGATTTTCGCTTGCTTTATTATAGTAAGCATCACGATACAAAAACATCACAATATCAGCATCCTGTTCAATTGAACCGGATTCACGCAAATCGGCTAAAATGGGGCGTTTATCGGTACGGCTTTCAGGACCTCTGGAAAGCTGTGACAAGAGGATAACAGGCACTTCCAGTTCTTTCGCCATGATTTTCAGTTGCCTTGTCATTTCGCTGACGACCTGCACTCTGTTATCGGTGCGGAGTGTGGAACTGATTAAACCGAGGTAGTCAATGACAACAAGCCCCAGATTTTTCACCCTCCGCAGTTTTGCTTTAATCTGCTGAACAGTAATTCCTCCGGTATCATCAATCAAAATCGGGAGCGAATTAAGATAACAAGCCCCCTCCGCCATTCTTATCCAGTCGTCACCGCTTAAACGTCCGGTGCGGAGTTTATGGGAATCGACCTTAGCAGCGGTGGAAAGCAGACGGGAAGTCAATTGTTGCCTGGACATTTCAAGGGAGAAGATACAAACGGTTTTATCTTCGTTGTGAGTTGCCACATTCATAGCTATATTGAGGGCGAAAGCCGTTTTCCCCATTGCCGGACGTGCGGCAATCAGAATCAAATCTGATTTATTCAGTCCGGAAATGACAGCATCCAAATAAGAAAATCCGGTATTGATGCCGATGTATTTTTCTCTGTCAGGACCTGCCATTTGTCCGATATGAGTATAAGTTTCGGTGACAATCTCCCGAAGGGGTGTCAGACCGGAAACATCACGTCCCTGACGGATGTCGAAAATTTTCTGTTCGGTGGAATCCAGCAGTAACTGTGCATTGGTTTCACCGTTGGAAATTTCGCTTAGAATTTCTTTAGCGACTTCTGCAAGGGTACGGACGTAATATTTATTGCTGACAATACTGCAATAACTTTCAATATTGGAAACTGACGGAACAATATCAACCAGATTAGCAAGGTAGGTTCTTCCCTCCTGTGCGCTGTCGAAAATATGTTCAGAAATTGCCTCATTCAGGACAGTGACAATATCAGCTTTTTCGCCTGTTGTAAACATCTGCACCATGATGTTGAACAATGCCCTGTGCTGTGTGACATAAAAGCATTCCGGCTTGATACGTTCCAGAACGACGGAAAGCACATCCTGATTGATAAGAATTGCCCCCAGAATGGTCTGTTCGGCTTCAAGGCTGTAGGGCATTTCGGAATCATCCAGAAAAAACTGTTTGGATTGTGGCATAAAAAACCTCCTCGAAAAACGAGGACGGCATAAAACATACCGTCCCTTTGATGATTACGCTTCCTTGACTTCAATGGTAATTTCTGCAATAATTCCGGTATAGAGCCGGATTTCAGCGGAGAATGTGCCGAAAGCCTTGATATCACTTTTCAAGCTGATTTTCTTCTTGTCAATCTTGCAACCATACTGTTTTTCAACTTCCTGAGCAATATTTGCAGAAGTCACCGACCCGAACAGACGACCGCCTGTGCCAGCCTTTGCGGAAACAATAACAGTTTTCCCATTGATAGTCTCTTTGATTTTTTCAGCGTTCGCTTTTTCCACATCAATTTTATGCTGAGCGGAAGCCTGCTGACCTTTCAAATGGTTGATGTTTTCGGGAGTTGCCTCAACAGCAAGCCCCTTTTTCAGAAGCATATTTCTGGCGTAACCGTCAGATACTTCTTTCATTTCGCCCTTTTTTCCAGAGCCTTTCACATCCTGAATAAAAATAACCTTCATTGGAATCATCCTTTCTTAATCTTTCTCAGTTTCTTCAATGGCTTTAAGTAAGCGTTCCTTGGCTTCCTGTTCGGAAATGTTCATAATCTGCGTCGCCGCCATGGACTGATGACCGCCGCCGCCGAGCTGTTCCATAATGACCTGTACATTGACAGCTCCGAACGAACGAGCCGAAATCGAAACCATGTCGCCGGTTTTATAGATGACGAATGCCGCCGAAACGCCTGTAATATTGAGAAGTTCATCCGCCGCCTGCGGAGCAACAAGCCGTAATTCCGGAGTATCCTGCGGAGCGATGGCAATCGCATGACATCCATGAATTTCCGCAGAACCGACAATTTCCGTCCGGCTTCGGTAGGCTTCAATCGAACCGGAAAAAAGCCCCTTGACCTTGACAGTATCCGCCCCGATTTTCCGGAGATATGCCGCCGCCTCAAATGTTCGTACACCTGTACGCATGATGAAATTTTTCGTATCCAGCATAATGCCCGATAACAAACAATCTGCATACACGGAATCTAATGTTCCCTCAAACTTGAAATACTGAATCAATTCTGTAATCATCTCGCAAGCAGAAGAAGCATAAGGCTCATGATGAAAAACAACGGCATTATCCACGAAATTGACATTTTTCCTGTGATGGTCAATGACAACCACTTTTTTGGCAGCCCTGTATAAATCGACACTGTCAAGAATATCTTTGTTGTGAGTATCAGCGATAATCAGAAGGGTATCTTCCGTGATGGTATCAATCGCCTGTTCCGGAGTGAGGAACAAATCACCGCCGACCTCTCTTGTGACGAGGTCAATTAACTGGTGAGAGAGATTTTTTTCAGGATGTACCACGACATTCACCGGAACACCCATTAAGCGAATCGCCCCAGCCAGTCCACAGCATCCCCCGACAGAATCCAAATCCCCGAACCGATGCCCCATTAAAAACACGTTGTTGCAATCCTGAATTAAATCCTGAATTGCACCAGCCACAATTCTGGTTTTGGCACGTGACTTTTTTTCCACACCTTTGGAAACACCCCCGAAAAACCGGAAACCGCCGTCCATTTTCACAGCGGCTTGGTCTCCGCCACGTCCGAGAGCCATATCAATGCACTGTTCCGCATAAACTTCACTTTCCTGCAAAGTCTCCGCACCGTACCCGACCCCGATGGAAAACGTCAGGGAACTTCTTTCATCAATCTGAATATTTCTTGCATCATCCAGAATTTTGAATTTTCCGTTGATAAGTTTCTGAACATGCTGTTCCTCAATGACAGCAACAAAGCGGTCATTTTTAAGCCGTCTCAGAATGCCGTTTGTCTCTGAAATAAATTCCTCCAGAAGTTTTTCAATGGCAACACTGACCTCTAAACGAGTGCTTTCTCTTGCATTCTGAATTAAATCTTCGTAGCTGTCCACGACAATCAGCAGGACACAAGGGCGGGTATTTTCGTACTCTCTCCGCAGGCTTTCGAGTTCGGTCACATCCGACCACAGATACGCCGTCAGACTGCCGTTTTCGGTTTCGGTGGTGACGGAAAAAACTTGATAATAGCGATTCTGGAAAAATACTTCCTGTTCGGTTGCCGTCGGGTCAAACGGAATCACATCACGCAGATTCCGTCCAATCATATCCGAACCATCAAGAACCTGTTCATAAAAGTAATCATTATACCGCACGACAATACTTTTACTGTCCAGCACACACAGACCAACAGGGAGTTGCTGAACCGACTGCAATTCAATTTCCTGACAATCCTTTCCCATCTGTGCGACTTTCAGCATCTGCGCACGGTTCGCATAAAACAGAACCAATGCCACAGTAATCGAAATCAATACCCCTGGTATACAGTAAAAAATCCCATATGGATTGCCACCAGCATACAACACCGCAGAAGGCAGTATAACTGAAATCATCATCAGCAATACCAATGCCCCCACGGAAATATAATACTTTGGCTTCAACAACTCACCTCCCTGCCCTGTTCCGTCCCTGCTTTCACACTTCCATGATGATAGGGAGAATCATAGGACTGCGCTTTGTTTTCTCGAAAATATATTCAGAAAGAGCATCCCTCAGTTTGGCTTTGAGGGAAGTCCATTCCCGCAGTTCATAGATGGAACAATCTGCTAAAGTATGGCACATTCTCTGCCTTGCCTCCGTCATGAGTTCGTCTGCCTCACGGACATACACGAAACCACGGGAAATAATGTCAGGACCTGAAACAATCTCATTCATTTCACGGTTAATTCCCACAACAATAATAATCAAGCCGTCTTCTGCGAGGTGTTTTCTGTCACGCAGAACAATTGACCCCACATCACCGACTCCGAGACCGTCCACCAGAATCCGCCCTGCCGGAACTTGTGAAACAATCTGCAATTTATTGCCGTCCGTCTCAATCACATTGCCAATCGAAGCAAGCAGGACATTTTCTTTCGGAATGCCCATTTCAATGGCAAGCTGACGATTTTTAATGAGGTGCTTGTATTCGCCGTGCATAGGAATATAATATTTTGGCTTTGTCAATGCAAGAATGAGTTTCAGTTCTTCCTGACACGCATGACCGGAAACGTGCACTTCATACATGGATTCATAGATGACTTCCGCACCGGATTTGAGCAACTCATTAACAACGTTCGTCACATGCTTTTCATTTCCGGGAATGGGAGTTGCAGAAATAATGATGAAGTCCAGAGGAGTAATATTCACCTTTTTATGGTCATGCATTGCCATTCTTGTGAGTGCTGACATCGGCTCGCCCTGACTTCCTGTGGTAATCAGTACAATCTGTTCCGGCGGATACTGATTCACGTCTTCAATGTCAATGATGGTATTTTTGGGAACATCCAGATACCCCAATTCCAATGCCGTCGCAATGACATTGACCATACTCCGCCCCAATACAGCGACTTTCCGGTTATTTTTGGAAGCCATATTCACAATCTGTTGTACTCTGTGAATGTTGGAAGAGAACGTGGCAATAATAATTCTTCTGTTTCCGGCTTTTGCGAACAATCTTTCGAAAGATTCGCCGACTTTCCGTTCAGACTGTGTATACCCCGGTCTTTCGGCATTGGTGGAATCAGCCATCAGGGCAAGCACTCCCCTGTTGCCAAGTTCGCCGAACCTTGCAAGGTCAATTGGTCCTCCGTCAATGGGAGAAAAATCAACTTTGAAGTCACCAGTATGCACCAGCACGCCGGCAGGGGTATGAATTGCCATGCCGTAAGACCCCGGAATGGAATGATTCACCTTGATGAACTCTACCGCCATACAGCCCATGCGAATAGTTTTGCGTGGTTCAACCACGTGCAGTTCCACCTTGTTGAGCATATCATGTTCTTCGAGTTTATGCTTGATTAAACCGATAGTCATACCTGAACCATAGACAGGAGCATTGACTTTTTTCAGCAGATAAGCAAGCCCTCCAATGTGGTCTTCATGACCGTGAGTGATGACAATTCCACGGAGTTTATCTCTGTTACGCTCCACATAGGTGAAGTCGGGAATGACAATATCCACCCCCGGCATATCCGCATCAGGAAACGCAAGACCGCAGTCTAAAATAAACATGTCGTTACTGCATTCGAAAACGGTCATATTCTTGCCGATTTCGTTCAGACCGCCAAGCGGAATAATTCTGACAGGAGTATGACGCTGTGCAGAATTCTGATTCTGAGGTTTTCCCTGAGGGGCAGGATGTCCCCCCTGATAATGTTTCTGTGCGGGTCTTCCCTTGTAGCCGGAACGCTGGACAGTGTAACGTTTCCGTTCTGTATCGACTCTGTGACCCTGTGGATTTTTGTTATGATTGTTCTGACTGTTCAATATAGTACCTCTCTTTACGGGCAGTCAAATGATTTTTTTCAGTTCTCCCCCTTGGCTATGATGTCTGAAAGAGATGGGGGCACATATCCGTAATAAATATGAATCCGCTGTTACGTTTGCGGAATTCTCCGAACAATGACGGACAGAGCAAGGGTGCATTGAAAAAAGTCATTTGCTCTTGATTTCACCGGATGAAACCGGCACATACATTAAGTAAGGAAGCGGAACACCGCTCCCGACATTTATTTCAAGGCATACCGCCTAAAAATCTTGAATCCGCTCTTCTGAGATTTCAGAAGCAAGTAATACATAGTATAATTATAAATGAAATTTCCCGTTTTGTCAAGTATGGAAATGAAATCCGTCTTTGAATTGTGGAGATTTGCTAAATTTATTGAATTTGTTGTCATACGTTGTGCAATGTGATACAAATTGTTCAGAAATCAGACTGTTCAGCTTTTCTGAGTTTCTTTTCCCAAATTCCGCAGATTTCGGATGCTGTTTCCATAGAATCGGCATGAATGCGGAGTTTCAGTAGTTTACCCTGAGGGGGTAATGTCATTTGTACAGCAGTTTCAGGGGCAGAATGATAAAGCCGTTCGACAGCCTGTCTTGTGAGGGAAGTTTGTACCTCTTTTTGGATGGTGCAGATTTTAGGAAGCATGGAAACGGCTTGTTTCAGGGATAAATCCCGTTCTGAGAGTGTCCGCAGAACATGCGCAAACAGAAAAGCTCCGTCCATGCAGATTTTTTGTTTGCGGTACAGTTTGGCAGAAGTCGGGGATTTTTCATTTAAACGGATAACCCTGCAATGATGACTTGTGGCGAACTGTTCCGCAATAGGGTGAAAATCTTCCGGCAGAACAATGGGTTCACCTTTTCCGCACACAGATAACATGGCTAACAAAATGAGCTGTTCTCTGCGGAGCATTCCGGCACTCATGGAAAACACGGTTGCAGTCGTGCCGTCTTCGGAGAGGGTGAAAGTCATAGCTTCCCCTTCACCGCCTTCAAACAGCCGGACAGCCCTCTCACGCAGAACGGCATTTGCACAGCTGACATTGATTTCAGGGATATTTTGAGGAATGAGCTGTGAAAGTTCTTCTTCCCATAAATCAGCGAACATTGTACCGTCTGAAACTTTTCCGGCGGTGCGGATTTTGTCGGCTGGTCTGGATTCGAGAGACCGCCACAATCTGACAGTCTGTGCATTGGTAAGGGGTGAACCGTCCGCTCTGTAGGGCATGAACTTGAAAGCAGAATCCCCCTCTGTCCAGAAAATGGCATCACATTGAGTACGGTTCGCCGTGTCAATGAGCTGTGAAAGAGAAGACATTCCGCAGTCCCACACATGACAGCCCTGTGAAACAGCTCCCGAAATTGCTGACATGGTAAGGCATTTTCCATTCTGATGACTGTACCCCATCACGATATTTTTCCCGATGACAGCCATTCCAGCACCAGCCTGCAAAGCTGTTTCGACATTGTTCCACTGTGGCACATGACAGCAAATGCCGTCTTCAGGCAATACAAGAATCTGTCTTGATTGTGTCCGTTTTGCGCCGTGCTGAAATACAGCGTGTTCGGGAATAACTGCGCCTTTCAGGTGGGAATTTTCGCCGATAAATGCATTCCGGCAGACAACGCATTCTTCCAGAACGGCATTTTCCCCCACCTGCACCCCATCCCCAAGAATACAGCCCTGAATTTTTGCACCGTCCGAAATAATGCAGTCATTCCCGATAACACTTTGATTGTCAATTTCGGCACTTTTTCCGATTTGAACACCCTCACCGGTGCAGAGTTTCCCTTTCATCATAGTTTGCTGGAGCTGACGATATTGGACAGGAGTTTCCGCATGATGAAAGAAAGAATTTTGTAAAACTGCGGTTTCTCTGGGTTCGAGGAGAGCCGAGCCGGAGGGATGCACTTCAGCATATGCCGGAGTTCCGTCGCCGTGGTAGAGTTTCGCCGTGCCCTTTCCGCAGATGCTGTATAATTCGCCCATATCCCATTCAGGAATACAAAGCCGTCTCAATAACAATGTGGGAGTATCTGCTTTCAGAGAAGCCAGCGAATTGGTATCACAAACAGGAATTTGCAGACGTAACCCGTCAAGCATTCGTTTGGTTTGTTCGTCTGCGGATAACAATGTCACGCTCTGGAAACCGCTTTTTTCGAGATATTTCAGCAAATGTGCCAGAAATGGAACATTGCAGAACGGCAATAATGTTTCAGGATATTCCTGCATGGGAATGCATTCTGTTAATCGATTGCAAAATAGAATTGCTTGCATGATGAAGATACCGCCTTTCAGTAATTTTGATTACAGTGTTGGCGATTTTCAACAGAATTATTCACCATTCACGAATTTTTTTCGTTTTGGAATCGTAGAAGGATATAACAATAAAATTGCCGGAATATTGCAGTATGCCATACAAGCATTAGCAATATCTGCCATTGTCCAGATGGTCTGCATTTCAGCAACAGCTCCCAGAAATACGGCAATGCAGAAAGCGGACTGATAAATTCTAACATATTTTCCGTTGGTGATGCTCCGGAATGCACACGCACCGCAAAAACTCCATCCTACCAGCGTACAAAGGGCAAATAATGCGATAATCGGCGGTAATATCCAGTCAGCCAGATTCCCGATTCCGGCACGGAATGCCATCAAAACCAATTCTCCGCCGTCCGCCCCTGTCACCCCTGTGCAGAGGATTGTCAATGCCGTAACAGTGCAGCAGAGGAAAGTATCTGCAATGACTTCCAACATTCCGCATACCCCCATAAATTCAGGGCTTTCATTAGTTTCACTGTGCAAAATGCCACTGCTCCCAAGTCCCGCTTCATTGGAGAAAATGCCCCTCCGCACTCCGACAGAAACGGCATTTTTCACGGCATAACCGCTGATTCCTCCAGTAACCGCACTTTTCCCAATGGCTTCACGGAATATCTGCAAAAATACAGCTCCTAAATTTTCACGGAAACGAAACATCACAATGAATGCTGTGACAAGGTACACCCCCGACAATACCGGAACAATCATTCCTGAAAACTTCCCGATTCGTTCCGCACCGCCAAAAATGATAATTCCTGTCAGAATCGCCGTCAATATTCCGGATATGTACGGACTTACCCTGAAAGATGCCTGTAACGTCTGTGCCATAGCGTGACTTTGTGTCATGTTCCCCATTCCGAACGATGCCCCCACACAACAAACCGCAAATATCCCCGATAATACCGGACTTTTCAAGCCGTGCCGGATGTAGGCAACCGCTCCGGAATATTCGTCATCTTTCCAGATGCAGGAAAGTACATTTTCCGCATAAATTAACCCCATCCCGACAAAAGCAGAAACCCACATCCAGAATATCGCCCCAGCCCCTCCCAATGTCAGAGCCGTTGCCACTCCGATAATATTCCCCGTTCCCATTTCCGCCCCTAAAGAGGTCATACAAGCCTGAAAAGGGGTATGTTTTGCTGAGTTGGGGCTTTGATGATTCCGGCTGAATTTTTTCCAGCTCCGAAACGGTGCAAATTTCCCCGATACCAGACAAAAAAGCCCTGTCCCCAATAATAAAATGACTAATCCATTTCCCCATAATTGCTGATTGAGTAAATATAAAATCTCCTGCATGATAACTCCTTTCATAGAAATTTCAGAAACTCCCCTGTTTCGCTTGCATTTGCATATCATTTGTGATATAATAGAAACCGTAAGGGGGGATTTTGTGAAAAAATATTATGCCGATTCCGGCGCATTACAATTACTGCAAATCTTAATTTGTACTGTTTCGGCGGTATTGGACGTACTCGCTGGAATTTTTCTGAATTCCTTTCCAATTGTTATGTGGGTAATTACAATAGTATTCACATTGACAGCAGTTTTGTCTTCCTTTCTCATATTACCACTGTTTTTCAAGAATTTTTGCTGTATTCTGACAGATTCCAAAGCGACTGTATCCATGGGAATTTTTTTCCAGCGGAAACAATCAGTAAGGCTTGACAGAGTGCAGTTTGTGCAGGTCATCACAGGGGCATTTGACGGTATCCTTGGATTAAATTTTATTATTCTCCATGTTTACGGCGGTAAATTGATGATGATGTTTCTCAACAAGAATGACCGCAAGGAAATTACAGATTTTTTACAGCAGAAGGGGGTGTATTATGCGCCGTGAACACCCTCTCCGGATAATCCGCTACAGTACGAAAAATTTATGGCTTTTGATTTTCCCTATCCTGCGTGGAGCATACCATTTCACCTCACAAGAGGATATTATAGAATGGTTTCAAGGTGCATGGTTTGATATATTGGTGTTGCTGGTCATTTTCGGATACGGATATTTAGACTGGTATTTCCGCAAATTTACCATCACGGAGCAATGTTTATTTGTGCAGGAGGGCTTTTTCTACACAAGAAAACGCTGTATGCCGATACGGAACATTTCAGCTATGACCATTGAGCACCCTTTCTGGCTTCGCCCTGTCGGGGGTGCATACGTCTATGCAGACACCGCCGCCGGAAGGATGGATTCAACCGACATTAAACTAATGATACGAATTCGGGATGAAACCATATTTCTGTCAGAATTTCCCCGAATCCGCCGAGGAGAAACGCACCATTATGCACACCGTGTAGGATTTGGAAGAATGCTGTTGTTTTCGGTGTTGTTTTCGAGCAGTTTTTCAGGGGCGGTCTATATGTCGGTATTCTGGTTTCAGGGCGGAAAAATTGCGAGGGATTTAATCAACCAGTTTCATGTTGCGGAATATCTCTCCAACATTTCGTCAGGAGTTGCCGACAAGTTGCAGGGCATTCCTCCTGTAGCGGTCACAGTAGGAATTCTGATATTATTTCTATGGTTAATCTCATTTGTAAAGAACATTTTCCGGTACGGAAATTTCAGAATGGAAAGCGACACGCATTTATTAAAAGTCAGGAGCGGACTGCTTACAAGCAGAAGATTCCTGATTGTCAATCAGAAAATCAATTTCGTTGACATTCAGCAAAATTTACTGACGAAATTTTCACGCATTTATACCCTCGCTGTCAATTGTCCGGGGTATGGGAATGAAAAAGGGAGTATTCCCATCTGTATGCCGATACTCACGAAAAAGGAACTTGCCACGACATTACCCATGATTTTCCCTGATATTCGCATCACAAAAAATCAGCTTCGTGCGCCTTATTCGGCATGGTGGGGGTATACGTACAAACAACTGATATTATTTGTAGCCATGATTCCGGCGGTAAAATTTGCGTGTCAGTTGCTTCCGCAGGTGGAAGATGTAATTTCCTTTTTCGGAACGATGGTTGAATTGCCGATTCTCTGGAAATTAGTGATACAAATTGTCGGACTGATAACGACAGGAGTCAGCATTACAGACGGGCGTATCTGTGTACGCTATTGCAAAGGAATGGCATTTCACACCATCATCACGAATACAGACTGTCTTGTGAAAGTCGAGGTACAACAGCATATCTGGCAGAGGTGGTTCGGAACTTGTCACGTCACCTTATATTTTCAGGCGGAAATCACGAAAAAATGTAAACTCCTGACATTGAATTATCAGGATGTGCAGGAATTATTTGCAGAATTTATCCCAAAAGAACCATAAAGCAGAGATGTGAAAAAGTCTCTGCTTTTGTTCTGTAAATTCAGACAAAAACTATTGACAAATTCAGGATAAAATGCTACAATATCAATAGAAAATATTTTTCACTGGAGGTTATCAGATATGATGAAAAAATTGACGGCATTCTGTACGGCTTTACTGATGATAAGTGCGAGTATGCCTATTTTGAACGTATCCGCCGAAGAATCGCAAAAATTAGATGCTTCTGCATTCCAGATTTATGAAGAAAATCTTGTTTACATCGGGGCAGATTATCTCAATCCGGCAACGGTTTTATTTGACCAGCAGGATTATGCACCGGAATCCCCCGAAAATACTAAAGTTGCCTCTGAAATCTGGGAAAAGACAACAAAAAATGTCAACTGGAAACCCAACTGGCAGGAAGAATACGGAATTGATGCCTTTTATGTCGATTTAGGGGCGAATTACATAGTAACTGGAATTTGCTTTCTTGATACAAACGGCGTTCAGACGTGGACAGTCGAAACAGGCGAACCATTCAACTGGGAAAACCTGACAACATTTGACACAGACTGGTATAATTCATGGCGAGGTCTGACATTTGAAACTCCAAAAGAAACACGCTATTTGCGTTTCACAGCTCCCACAGGTGACAGCGGAGTAAGTGAATTAGCGATATATGGCTACAAAGTTTCGGAACTCTCCAACGAACAGAAGGCAGTCACAGCCCCCTCCCCCGTTGCCATCCCCAAAACCGACTTGACAGCCGGTCAGAAAATGGGCTTCAATGCGTTTATTGATGACCCTATGACAGCGATTATGGCAGGCGGAAACGTCCGTGAATATCACAATTTCAACTGGTTGTACGATGACAATGGAAAAGTCAAATTCACACAAGGCACATGGGGCGACATGGACAGCTATTATTCAGCCATGAAAAAGCAAGGGATTTCAATTATTCCCTGCTTTCAGGGTGGCAGTGCCTATGTTTCGGGCGAAAAATTCAATGAAATTCCTGTTCCGTCCGGAGCTGATACGACTGACCCGAAAAGCTATGCCCTCCATGCACAGGCATTCTATCAAGTCGCCGCAAGATACGGCAGTAATGCAGATATTGACGAATCGACTTTGAACGTGTCAGATAATTCCGTCCCCAAAACCGGAATGAATTTATTGAATACCCTTGAAAATTCCAACGAACCGAATAAAACATGGAGCGGTAAGGGAAATTATTTCTCTCCCAATGAAATGGCTGCAATGTGTTCCGCAGATTATGACGGACATCAGGGCACAATCCCGAATGCAGGAGTAAAAACCGCCGACCCGAATTTTAAACTTGCCATTGGCGGAATGCTGACAACTGCATCATTGATTGACTACCTCAATCAGATGAAATTATGGTTTGCATATCACCGGACAGACGGGAAATTCTGCGTTGACGTGCTCAACGTCCATATGGGCGCAGATACGCTCAATCCGGAAGATTCCATAAATTTCAAGAACAAAGTCAAGGAGTTGCAAACTTGGATTGATGAAAACGCTCCCAACATGGAACTCTGGATTTCAGAATTTGAAATTCCCATGAGCGACTGCGAAACAGAAGGCATTGACAATCACAACAATGAATTATATCAGCTCCGTTATGCGCAGAGAGTGGCTCGTACTTACCTTTTAGCAATCGGAACAGGTGTTGACCGTATGACAAAATTCCAGCTCCGTGACGAAGGCGAGGGAGTGTATTATAATTCCGGCTTGACTACCGGAAAAGGCGAATGGAGTAAAAAATTAGCATGGTATTACACCGCCGGAATGACCCATATGTTGAAAAATGCCGATTTCGTCAAGGATAATTCGAATGATTCCGTTTGTGACTACGTTTTCAAAGACAGAACCACAGATGATGAGATTCATTGTCTCTGGTCTCCTACCAATGAAGACAAGGTTATCAAAGATTATGCTTTAAGTGTTGGAAAGTATCAATATTCTTATCTGACAGAACTCGGCACATATGCAGAGGGAGTTACTTCTGAACTGAATGTGAATGATAATGCCGTCTTGCTGGATGTATCAGAAAGTCCCGTATTCGTGAGATTTTCCGGCACACAGCAGACCATTGTCAACGGCAGAGGAAAATATATCACCCCCGAATCATGGGAAACCGACAATGACGAACAATTTGAAAGAATGTTTGATGAACCCGACTCTATGCCGGAATATATTTACAGTGATACAGGCGCACTTAAAGCCCCTGAAACCAATGTCAATGCAAGCAATATCACCGGACTGATTCATTTCGACAAAGAATATGTTTTCACAGGGTTCGGAGTATACGATACTTACGGAACAGGCAGTTTTGAAATTTATGACGGTCACACCGACAAATTATTATGGTCTTCCGACATGGGAAGCTATATGTCAAGAAATATTGATATGATTGCAGACAGCGCACCGACAAACCTGTTAAAAATTGTCAAAGGCGGAGGAGATTTAAACGAAGTCGCATTTTATGGCTATCCTGCGCCGGAAACAAGCCCCATTGCAATGGATTTGAACAATGACGGAGTTTTCAGTGTCCTTGATATTGTCACCTTGCAAAAATGGCTGTTCCATGGGGAACATATCCCGAATTCGTCCCTTGCAGACCTCAACGGAGACAACAAAGTGAACGTCATTGACCTTGCGTTAATCAAACAGGCACTTTTGAAAAAATAACAGCAATTTGCACAAATCTGATACGCTTTTTTTGGCATTGACAGAAAATGTTTTTCACTAATAATCTATTTACAATTTTCCGGAAACATGGTATAATGTACTTAACTGATTGTTTTGGTTGGTTATCATGCAAATCAAAGGAGGCGTATATTTATGAAAAAATATGTTGCTGAGTGTATTGGTACAATGGTGCTGGTAGTGCTTGGCTGTGGCACAGCGATGCTTGTCGGGTGTGATGCCGTGAACGGCGGAGGGTACATTTTGACAGCGTTTGCATTTGGTCTGGTGATTGTCGGAATGGCATATTGTATCGGCAATATTTCAGGCTGTCACATCAACCCAGCCGTTTCATTGGGGGTATTGATGAGCGGAGGAATGACCGGAAAGGAATTCGGGGGATATGTTGTATCACAATGTGTTGGTTCAATTATTGGCTCATGCATTTTAGCGGCGATTTTCGGGCTTGGCGGAGTGACTGACCAGACCGGCGGATTTGGTGCAAATGGTCTTGCAGGAGTCAACGGAAATCCGGTTGCTGGCTTACTGGTTGAAATTTTCCTGACGTTTGTATTTGTCCTGACGATTTTAGGTGTGACATCCAAAAAAGCCGGACATGGTTCATTTGGCGGTCTGATTATCGGCTTTACATTGGTACTGGTTCACATTTTGGGAATTGGCTTGACAGGAACATCTGTAAATCCTGCAAGAAGCCTTGGCCCTGCGATTTTTGCAGCAGTTTACGGAAATACAGCTCCCATTGCACAGCTTTGGGTATTCATTGTAGGACCTTTAGCAGGTGCGGCATTGGCAGCAGTCTGCTATAAGTGGATGGAAAGCGAAAAGTAATTTATCCCAACCAATCAGAACATTTTGTACGGAAACAGGAGAACCTTTTCAAGGTTCTCCTGTTTTTGTTTACAAATCGTTCATTTTTGAGATATTGACAAAATTATGATTGTATGTTATAATGATTGTGTTGAGTTTTCACAAACAATGCAAAATAAGAAAGGACTGAATTCAATGAAATTAGTTTATGCATCCCGAACAGGAAACGTTGAAAAGCTTGTCGGAAAATTGGGAGCTGAAAATGCCCTGAAAATCTCCAACGGCAACGAGACTGTTTCTGAACCCTGCATTTTAATCACCTATACGGACGGAGTGGGTATCATCCCCCCTGCTGTTGAAACATTCGTTAAGAATAACAAAGACAATATTACTGCTGCTGCGGTGAGCGGAAACAAGGAAAGACACCCTGATACCTTCTGTTTCGCTGCGGATAAGCTCAAGGATAATTATGGTATCACAATTTTGACAACGTTCAACAAGGAAGGCGACGACGAAACCGTCACCATCCTGAAAAATGCATTAAATTGAAAGGAGTTTTCATTATGTCATTGATTAACAAAGAGGTCAGCGATTTCGCTGTACAGGCTTACCAGAACGAGGCATTCAAGACCGTCACCAAGGCGGATTTAATCGGAAAATGGAGTGTATTTTTCTTCTATCCGGCAGATTTTACCTTTGTATGCCCGACTGAATTGGAAGACCTTGCTAACAAGTATGAGGAATTCCAAAAAATTGGCTGTGAGATTTATTCTGTTTCCTGTGACACACATTTTGTGCACAAGGCATGGCATGACCATTCCGAACGTATTGCAAAGATTCAGTATCCCATGTTGGCAGACCCCACACAGGCACTCGCCAAGGATTTTGAAGTATTGATTGAAAATGCCGGACAGGCTGAACGTGGTACTTTTGTTATCAATCCGGAAGGAAGAATTGTGGCTTATGAAGTGAATGCTGGCAACGTCGGCAGAAACGCTGATGAACTTTTCCGCAAAGTGCAGGCTTTACAATTCGTGCATGAACACGGTGACGAGGTATGCCCTGCGAAATGGCAACCGGGGGCAGAGACATTGAAGCCCAGCCTTGACCTTGTAGGAATGCTGTAATATCAAGAGAATTTCACTGCGCCCCGTTTTTGTCGATAATGGGGCGCATATTGTTAAAAGAGAGGTGTTATCATGGAAAATTTATATGATGTGGTTATCATTGGCGGAGGACCTGCGGGACTGACAGCGGCTTTGTATCTTGCAAGAGCGTGTTACAGGGTGATTGTCGTCGAAAAAGAGAAGTTCGGCGGACAGATTACCATTACTTCCGAGGTTGTGAATTATCCTGCTGTCATGAAGACGGACGGCAAGACTTTAACCGAAACCATGCGGAAACAGGCGGAAAATTTCGGAGCGGAATTTATGCTTGCAGAAGTCGAAAGCATTGATATGAACGGCGATTTCAAGACCGTGAAAACTGCAAAGGGTGAATTGAAATGCTATGGTGTGTTATTGGCAACAGGTGCACACCCCCGAAAGATAGGCTTTACAGGAGAAACAGAATTTCAAGGTCATGGGGTTGCCTATTGTGCAACTTGTGACGGAGAATTTTTCACAGGAAAAGAGGTCTTTGTAGTTGGCGGAGGTTTCGCCGCTGCGGAGGAAAGTGTATTTCTGACGAAATATGCATCTCATGTGATGGTATTAGTTCGTGAAGATGATTTCACCTGTGCTGAATCCGTCGCCAACGAAACCAAGAACCACCCGAAAATTACCGTCTTGACGAATACAGAAGTTGTCTCTGTCAGCGGTGACGACTTCCTGAAACAGATTGTTTACAAGAACAACAAAACCGGAGAGGAAACCACCTACACTGCTAAAGAAAATGATACCTTTGGAGTATTTGTATTTGCCGGATATATGCCCTCTACCGACCTCGTGAAAGGCATTGCAGACCTTGACCCACAAGGTTATATTCTCACGGACAGAAGCCAGAAAACCAGCGTTGACGGCTTGTATGCAGCCGGTGACGTATGCGTGAAGCCTCTCAGGCAGGTAGTGACCGCAGTCGGAGATGGTGCATTAGCAGCGACAGAATTGGAACGCTATGCACAGGAATTGCAGCGGAAAACCGGAGTCATCCCGAAAAAGCCCGAACCCGTCAAGCCGTCCGAACCCGAACCAAAAGCCCCTGTCAATTCCGGTTCGTTGTTTGATGCAGGTATGATTCAGCAAATGCAAGTTGTATTCGGGCGGATGCAGAATGCTCTTGTATTGAAATTATTCCTTGATGATAAGCCTGTATCGACGGAATTGAAAGGCTATATGAACGAAGTCGCAAAACTTACCGACAAATTAACAGTCGAAATTGCTGACGAATCCGCAGAAGATACCCCCTGCGTGAAGATTTTCCGCACAGACGGCACATGGACAGGTCTGGCGTTCCATGGTGTTCCGGGGGGACATGAATTCACCTCTTTCATTTTGGGACTGTACAACGTTTCGGGAACAGGTCAGCCAATTGATGACGAACTCCGCAACCGTGCAAAGGCAATTGAAAAGCCGGTTGACATTCGAATCATGGTTTCACTCTCGTGCACAATGTGTCCGGAACTGGTAACAGCTTGTCAGAGAATCGCTTCTTTGAATGACAATGTTTCTGCACAGGTTTACGACATCAATCATTTCCCCAACTGGAAAGAAAAATATAACGTCATGAGCGTTCCCTGCATGGTTATCAACGACGGAAAGCCTGCTTTTGGTAAGAAATCCATTGCACAGATTCTTGACATTATCGACCACAATTAAATATGCTATATTCAGGGTTGCTTTTTTTTGATGATTGTGGTATAATAAACATATCACATTTGTTTAGAGAAAGGCAACCTTGGCATAAAGGAAAGGAATTTTATGGAACATTATCAAAATTTATTAAATGATATATTGAAAAAATATTCTGCACACGTTGCAAATTTTATCAACGGTGAAAAAACGAACTATCTCTATCAATGCAAGCACGATGAATATTATGGAAACACGGACGGAAATTATTTCACTCGCCTGAAATTATGCTATGCCCTGCTGTATGACGTATACCCACTCGAAACAGAGCAGAAAAAGCAGATAGTCCGTGAGCTCCTCGAAACAGAAATCATTTCCAGAGAAAATGAAGACTTTCAGGGAATCGGCTCAAATCTGGAAATTCTCACCTATTTAGCCAGTATTCTCGATATTCCTGATAAAACGGCACTATTCCAACGTGCCAAAGATGCTAATTTCGATTGTTTTTGTGGATATGACGAAACAGGAAAAATCTATCATTTTCCGCCGATTTCTGAAATATCCCTGACAGATTGCATTTACACCATGATGGATTTGGACGAACTGGAAACACTCAACCCCGAAGACCGTACTTTTTTAGCAGATTGCACCGAAAAAATGGGAAATTCCGCCCTTGCTGAAAAAATCCGTTCTCTTTCCTAAAACGCCCCGAAATGCAATGTCAACCCCACCAACAGCACGATAAATACACATATCCACGTGAAAAAAATACTCATGGTGCTACCGCTTTTAATTTTCGCAACTCGCAAATGCTTGAAACCCAGCAAAAACGGAATCCCTGCCGGATTGAACATATCCAAGAACAAATGGGACATGCACCCCATAAAAAAACCGCACAGCGACGGACAGCAGGTATAAGCCCATACTAACCCCAGTAAATACACAATGGGGTCATGCAAAATACCCCGATGTTTCGAGCCTGTTTTCCCGAACAGCTCCCCGACTTTTCCAATCCAAGTGCTGACAGGAGCTGAAAGCTGTCCCATGTGGCTGACAGGGTTATCAATATCGGGGAAAATTCCGCCCATCAGCCCCCCCAGTACAAACAATGTAACTGCCTCTGAATCATTCCGGATATTTGGAAGCACAGGGGCGATTTTATCCAGATTTAACGCAATCGCTGTGCCTAAAGATGCACCGAATACAAAATGACAATTTCCATTCATGGTATCACCTCAAAAAAAGAATATATTTATTTATACCATATTTTCCGGCATTTGTCAAGATATTCCGACAAATTCCGGAACGAAAGGAGAAATTTCAATGCCTGAATTTTATCCGGCGGAACAAGT
>DGHF01000010.1:0-2142 GCA_002392545.1 Ruminococcus sp. UBA3855 | reverse complement strand
ACCGTCACCCCCGAAGATTTACTGATATTCCTTGAAAAGCTGTATCATTGTGAATATTCCCTTGAAAAAATTTTCAATGAATGGATTGACCCTTTGTTAAATATCATTGAATTTGATATTGAACAGACTACCTACATTGAAGGATTACCAAATTTTAACGATGTTTATGGACATATCATGTTTTGGAATTTTGATGATTTTTTTGAATATTTTGAAGAAAAAGACAAAGACGAATTTTCCTCGCTGTTAGAAGAAAATATTAAATATCTGAAAACTTTCACGAAAAATGAGAAACTCCCTGTTGAACAGCGTAAATATGACCCATGGGAAAAAGAAAAGTTTATCAGATATTGGAATGATAACCGCCTGAAATTCGCTGACAATGAAGTAAAAGAATTATACCGCCGTTTCGTCAATGAACTTTGTGAAGAGGGCAATACGACCGCTTTAAAAATCAAAGCATATGCGTGTTATGGAGGGAATGAACTTTTCCCGTGTGACTGGGATATTTCATGCAGTTGTCTGACAAAATTACTGGAAAAAGACGTTGACCCTTATTATGCAACTTCCCTAGGGTATATTTATTATTATGGACGTTGCAACAATGGAATTCCGGAATATGAGAAGGCATTCTATTATTTTTCGATTGGTTCAGCCGGAGAAATTACAGAAGCGAAGTATAAAATTGCTGATATGTTCATGAATGGCTATGGTGTGCCGGAATCGAAAGAAATTGCCTATCACATTGTATCGAAATTGTACAATCAACTTTTGAGACAATTTCAGAACGGAAATTTCAATTGTAATTTTGCAGATGTAGCTTTTCGCATGGGAAAATACAATGATGTCAGAAGAAAGGAAGCATACAAATATTATTTACTGGCAGAATATGCCATTCATATGAGAATGTTATATTATGACTGGTATGGTGATGAATCTGTTGCAAGCCGTATTCATGAAGCACTGGAGAAAATTCAGAAAGAATTGAAACCGAAAAATCATGCTTATCTGCATTTTTCAGATTTGGAGAAAATATTAGAATATGCGCAGTATCCGTTAATGGTGGAAATCAAGCCCCTTGAAAATGGGAAATATTCCCTGATATTCAGCACGTATCCGAAAGGGCGCAACAATATGTTGGTAGTATTGCCGGAAATTGGCTTTTGTGGCACGATGGGAGAAATTGTGCTCAAATTCAAGCCAACTGTACCGCTTAACGAAAAGAATATTGACGAACCAATTATATTTACCTTTCAGAACGGCAATGTTTTATTTTTCCGTGATGAAGAAGTTGCAAGTTTCCATGGTGAATTTACCATGGTGAACCCAAAAGTAACTTGCTCCAAAAAATACCATATGGCAACAGTCGTATTTCAGACAGGCGGTAAACAGTACGACTATTTCTGTGACATTGCCGGAATTTCCGCAGGGGATAAAGTCATTGTCAATTCTCCCTACCATGGCGAAACAGAAGTTACTGTGATAAAAATTTCCGAAAAATCAGAAACAGAATTGATATTGCCTCTGGAAAAATATAAATCTATCCTGCGGAAAGCCTGAAAAATAGGCTTGACAAATTTTGATAAATGTGTTATAATATTGTCATTGGAAATGCATTGACGGAGAGAAGTAGTGTGGGAATTCGTTCGCAGTGAGTGCGGGACAGTGTGAACCGCATAACAGAGCCTGTGTGAATAACACTCCTGAGCAGTGACCTGAACGCTGTCAGCTAGTAGGTGAGCCGTAAGCCGTGCGTTAAACGGAAACGCTTATTTGAGCGTGTGAGTGGCTGTGCAAGGTGACTTCACAGCAATTCAGGTGGCAACACGGGTAAATCGATTTTCCCCGTCCTGATGAATGTCAGGGCGGTTTTTTCTGTTCTGACAAAATATATTCATAGAAAGGAACAAATATTATGAAACACATTGACATCAAGGACATTTTCACAGAAAAGTCCTATCTGAATCAGGAAGTAACCGTCTGCGGATGGGTACGCACTTCCAGAAACTCCAAAACAATGGCATTTATCGCCCTGAATGACGGCACATCCCTGCCCCATTTACAGATAGTCATTGACAAGGCTTCCGGCATTGCCTTTGAAGATGCCATGCCGTTGGGAACGTCTTTGAAAGTAGTTGGCAC
>DGHF01000106.1 GCA_002392545.1 Ruminococcus sp. UBA3855 | reverse complement strand
ATCTCTGAACAGGAATTCAGAATGCAGGAAAGTCAGATAACAGAACTGTTTGAAAATCATGAAGTATTTCTGGAAAAAGAAAAAATGGATATGCTGCTGACATGGATACAGCAGGGCTATCCTTTGGCGGTTTGGCTGTATCTGAAACATATCCAGAATGGTGATAATGTAAGCCATGCTCTTGTGCAGACAGTCTGGGAAGACATATTACGTTTTTGGGACAGAAATATCTTTGAAAGCTATGACAGCGAACTGTGGAATTTAACGCTTGCTCTTGCAGAATATCCGGAATTTTCAGAAGATTTTGCAATCTTTGTGACCGGAAATTCGGCAGTCAGAGAATGGGTTTCTTATTTGCAGAAAACAGGACAGTGTATCATTCAGAAGGGGGATTTTGTATGGAAATTCCGTCCCGAAGCGAAAAAATTCTTTTGCTGGAAACGCAAAAAAGTATATTCCGAAGAAAAAAACAAAGAAAATTACTATCGTGCTGCCTGCTGGTATGAACTGCATGAGCATATTTGTGAAGCTCTTGAATATTACAGTCTTGCAGGGGCGGAAGAACAGGTAAAAGAAATCTTAGTCAAAAATGCATTAAAACACCCTGGTGTGGGACATTATTATGATACCAGAAAATATTATGAAGCACTTTCAGAACAGACAATATTAGAAAATCCGGTTTTGATTTCCGGCATGTGTCTGCTTTGTTCCCTGATGATGAATCCGAAAAAATCAGAATTGTGGTATCAAAAACTGAAAGAATATGCCGAAAATCCAGAAAATCCAAGACATCAGCGAAAAGATGCAAAAAACAGGCTGGCTTATCTGGATATAGCCCTGCCTCATCGTGCCGGAAAGGGAATTATTAAAATTTTTCAGAACACATTCCGGATGATTAAATCCGGAGAATTAAACTTGCAGGAATTTTCTGTAACAAGCAATCTGCCGTCTATCATGAACGGCGGACTTGATTTCTCCCAATGGTCAAAAAATGACAATGCCATTGCAAAATTTTTAGGGCATCCGCTGGAAGTCATTCTGGGAAAACACGGAAAAGGCTTGGTGGATATTGCACTTTCTGAAAGCTATTTTGAAAAAGGTTCAGCCAATCCCTATGAAATTGTCACACGTCTGAATAATGGCATTGCCGATGCTTCCAATGGCGGAAAAATGGAAATGATATTTGTGGCAACTGGTCTTCTGGTGAAACAGCATCTTTTGCAGGGACAGCACCCCACGGCAAAACGCAGAATTGATATGTTCCGTCAGAAAATCACAGAAGAAAAAGCCAGTCACCTTCTTCCTAACTTTGAAGCGTTCTGTACATGGTTTGCACTCTATACAGGCGACAAGAAAGCAATCCGGAACTATCTGGAATCTGCACCAGATGAAAAGAAAAGTTTCTATATCCTTGACAGATACCGCTATATGGTTAAAATTCGCTGTCTGATTGCAGAAAATCAGCTTGCAGAAGCCCTTGACCTTGCTTGTTTTCTGACTGGATATTTCACAAATTATCAGAGAACTTACCTGACAATGGAAAATGAACTTTTGAAATCCATGATTTTATATCGTATGGAAAATGAAAGCTGGCAGTCTGTTTTCACAGAAGCCTTGAAAATAGCAGAAGAATTTCATTTTGTGCGTGTGTTTTCACTGGAAGGAGCTGGAGTTCTGCCATTGCTGATGCATTTTGAAAATATCGGAATTTCAAAGAAATTTCTGCAAGAAATTACAAATGAAGTCAAGAAAATGGCGTTGTCTTATCCGGATTATCTGAACTATGTTTCTGAGCCGGATATTTATTTCACTGACCGTGAAACACAGGTTCTCGGACTGCTTTGTCAGGGGCTTTCCATGAAGGAAATCTGCAAGGAGTGCGGAATTTCTTATGACGGTCTGAAAAAGCATAACAGAAATATCTATCAGAAGCTTGGTGCAAAAAACCGAACCGAAGCCGAACGGAAAGCAATGCAGTTAGGCATTGTTCACCGGAAAGGGGGAGAGTTATGAAATTAAAGAAACAAGTAAAAATTGATGGAAAAACAATGACATTCAAGTTGGACAAATATCAGAAAGTTATCAATCCGGAAGATTATTTTATTATTCGTGCCTTGCAGAATCATCTCTCTGCTGATGCAAAGTTTCTGAAACTTGTTATGACAACAGAACAGATTGACGAAATTGAAGCAGGTTTCCGGCTTGCTGGTTTTGTGGAAGAATATGGCGAATTTCTCGAAGAAGAGCCGATTGGAATTATGCCGTATTATAATGATTGATGATAGAAAAGAAAAAACAATGAAAAAAATAGCTCTTTTGTAATAATGTGATATTTTTTTCAACAAAATTTGTGGAAAATTACGGATGAAAAAAATGCCAAAGTACCCCTAGGGGTACTATACAAACTGGAAATCTTATGGTATAATGTAATTGGTTAAAGGCAAGAGCCTTTTATCAGATTATTTCAAAGGAGGTTTGTACATGAAAAAATTTCAAAAAAGATGTGTCAGTGGTATCGTTGCTGTTGTAGTACTTACTAGCAATGGATTTCCGTTTTTTCCGGATTTCCACTCCCCTGAGCATCCCGTCAATACTTCTTCCATTGATGTAAAAGCATCAGAAGTTGTCACAGGCACTTCTGCTGCGTTGCAGGCAATTGGTATTTCGCCGTTTGCTCCGCCTGATGGCTATCAGGATTCCAACAGCTCCCCTTATGGGAAGACTGTTGTCACTGCAACGGAAGTCAATGAAATTTTCTTTAATCCTGCTGGAAGTGGGAGTGCAACATTATTCGGTCATAATAACGAAGCAACAGCTTTTTCTCCTTCCGGTTTTTCTGGTACAACAGTTACAGCAAATCTTAGTGATGTAAAGTTTTCTGTTACTGCATCCGGCGATTTTGGCAAGGATGAGAAAGGAAGAAGAAATTATATTGCCGTTCTGTACGTTGACAAAGCCTATAACCTCAAGCTTGGTGTGCGTAAGGCTGATGAAACAAGCACAGGGACAAACGACATACAAATTTGTGAAATGTCAAAGCCGAAGTCTGCTTCCCCAAGCAATGGAAATGTCAACGGTAAGACAATGAAGTATCAGCAAAATTACAACACACAGATTATCAGTCAGTTAAAGATTGCAACGGGCGATTTTGACGGTGACGGTGCAGATGAGATTGCATTCTACAATCCGAATGCAAAGGAAATTCAAGTATATAAGTATACTCCCTCATCTGGTTCATTGTCTCTCAAAAAAACAATTGCATTAAGTGGGGCTGTTACCGCACTTACCCTTTCTGCTGGTGACGTGGACAGTGACGGATATTGTGACCTTGCTGTCTGCTACATGAGCGGTCAGGCAAGACACGGAGGTATCTACAAGGGCAACAAACAGGACAGCCTTCTTCTGGATGAGTGCATTCCTTATACAGCAGATATGCTCAAGATGTCTGGAGAAAATATCTCTGAAGAAACCATGAAAAACCCGACGGTAATTCTGGCAGATGTTTTGAATACAGGCTCGCCACAGGTAGTTGTTGCCGGAACGTGTTGTGTATCTGATTCAGAGAATATGACCTATTATACAGGTATCAGTCTTTTTTCCTATGATAAAAATACAAAGAAATTCAATAAGGTAAGCTCTTATTGTGAGGCTGATAGTAGCTCTACAGGCGGTATTGATATTGCATACCATAATTATGGCTCTTCTGCGCAGTTGATTGGTACAAGAGCAAATCAGCACTTTTTACTTGTCAATGGTTGCGTGTACAATGTTTCTGATACTGAAATTAAATTCCTGTATTCAACAAATATGAGAGGGCGTTTGCAAATCAATGACTTTGACAGAACGCTCAGTAGTAAGCAGACTACCAATGCTGATTTTGTCCGGAGTGATTTTCAGGTTGCTAATTTAAGCAATGGTGATGCTGTTATCATCTGCAAGGAAAGCAAAACGCCTGAAAGTGGAAATGCTTCTAATTTCATTGATAGTCATGTGGCAATATGTGTTCTGAGAGAAGTGGACAGCTCCAACAACATCTTGAATTTTGATTTTTTAAGTTCTAGACGTTACAGCCTGTGTGATGACCCAGATGGTGCGCTTCCTGTATATGCTGTCCCCAATACAGACAATGATACTACCTACATGGAATATACCGGAAATCATTCTTATGAATACAGTGACCCGCAAATTCTCACGATTCTGGCATCTCCTCCGCATTTCAATGATTTGTTAGACCAAGAGGACGGCAACTATGCAGAATCCTCAACCAGTTATGCAAAGTCTTCCGGTTCGGGCGATACTGTCAGTGCAAGTGCAACCATTGAGGTTGGTGCTTATGTAAAAATCGAAGAAGAAGGCGAATTTTTAGGAATTGAGCTGTTCCATGCAGAAGCAGAAACACACTGGAGTGCTGCATTTACTGCCGGATATGAAGAAAGCAATTCCTACACCTATACCCAGACATATAGCACTACTTCCGGTGCGGATGGTATCGTTTTGTATACCGTTCCGATTCAGACCTACGAATATACAGTGCATACTGCTGATGGCAAGGTGTACAATAAGAAAGTATGCATTCCGCAAGAGCCTGTAGAAAAGCTGATGGAACTTGACGATTACAGGGAACTTTCAGAACATTACAGCAACCTTCCTCAAATCAGTGACGGAACTGTCACACATACTGTCGGAAAGCCTGAAACATATCCGACCCGTTCCACCGCATCCACCTTTGGCAAGAATCAGATTTACGGAGAGAGATTCTCACGTGTTGGCTTTACCAGTGCCGGCGGTGGGCAGACAATCGGACAGAGTGTTGAAATTTCAAAGGAAAAGAGTGCAAGTTTCAATTCCGAAGTATCCATTTCTGTTTCCGGCGGTGTCGGTGCAGGCGGTGTTGTTGTAGGTGTTGAAGAGGGTGCATCTGCCAGCGCAGGCTATGCAATTGTCAATACTACTGGAGTAGAATATTCAGCAGAAATGCAGAATATGCCTAAGAGTGCCGAACCTTACGGCTATAATCTGGATTGGCAGTTATTCGCTTATGATGGAAAGTATACAGGAGCAGACGGAAAAGAAGTTACTTTCCCTGTTGTCAGCTATATTGTCAATAATGTGACCCAGCCACCGCAGAGACCTCAGAATCTTGTGCAGAATTATGATGCAGACTATGAATCTGATGGCTACACTGTTACACTGGAATGGGATTATGACGGCAGTCCTGTTAATAATTTCAATATTTACCGTTTAGCCCCAAATCAGGATGAAAGCGAAAAGGGAACGTTAGTCGGTTCTGTAAAAGGTAATGAGCGTACATTTACAGACAAAAGCAGTGATTTAGTACCCTATCAGAGTTACAGATACCATATTGAAGCTGTTCGTTCACAAGCTCCTTCTGTCTCCATGATGAGTGACATATGCATGGCTTATACAAAGGGCGCAAATGAAGAAATGCCGAAAATCAGTTTCAGCGACTGTGTAAAAGACGGCGTTCTGACAATTACCCCCACGACCACAGCGGAAAATCAAAAAGTGAAAGCTTCTGTAGACAGTGAAAAATTTACAGATGTGACTTATCAATGGCAGAGAAAAACTGCTTCCGGCTGGGTAAACTTTGGCAATCAGGTAAGTGATACTATTGATTTTTCCAAAAATCTTCTCGGGAAAAATTCAGAGGAAAGAGCAAAATCTTTAACAGACAGTGATATTCACTTTGTAGGGGAAGTACGTTGTTTCATGACAATGTCTTATCCGGCACGTGGTGTTAAGCTTCAGGCATATTCTGAGCCGTTTACTGTAAAGCGTACTTTGCTGGATACTGGACTTTATGAAGAAAACAGCCTTAGTGTAGAATTAAGAAAATATGGCGTTTCCCTGAAATCTGTTTCCGGTCTTATTCCTACAGGTACTGTCACATTCCATTACAAGAGTAATCTGGAAGACAAAGTTTTTGAAAGCGAACTTAGACAAATATCTCTTAGTGATGGTACGAAATATGCTGTGATTGACCCTACAGGTACGGGACTTTCGTCTGCTGGCAGTTATACCGTAACAGTGCAGTATTCCGGTGACAATAACTTCAACGCTGTGAATCTCGGTGAAGTTCATTTCAGCAACCTGACATATAATTCGGAAGAGAGAGTGTTTATTTGCTCTGATGAGGGCATGGAATATAAGCCTGTTTATTGGGAAGGCGACAACTACACTCTTAAAACCTGCTACGGTGCAAAGCCAATGTATCAGGTGAGAAAATACGAATACGAGGTAGACCCCGAAACCAACGAAATTGTTCCTGTGATGTATGTACGCAACAGGCGGTATATTCCATATGAAACCGACGAACAATATGCAAAGTACAAAAGAGTGTATAAAAAATCTTATGTAACAAAATTTGATACATGGGACTATGAAAACAACAAGATAATCGAGGCAGGAGAAACTATCTGGTATTATTATGTCACAGAAGACAACACGAAAGACGGCTCACAGATGTATTATGTATACCCTGAGGAAGATGCTGTCATGGATTACCAGATTGTGAAAGAAGGCACGGTTTCTTCTCTGGTGAAAGAAGAATGTGACAAGACTTGGGGATGTATGGGTAATATAGACAGCGGTGTGATTACAATTGCACCGGATATGCAAGTTGACAAGGGCATGAGAGACCTTGGTGTTGGCTTTGGAAACCTTGAAAATGTCGGCGAACTGACCATCAGGAAAAGTATTATATCCAGTAAATTGGGCAGGAATGCCACACTGACAATTCACGTTGAAAAGCCTACTATCCGGATTTCTCCTGATGTCAGCAATCCGAATGAGGTAACATACACAATAGACGAATGGCCCAGCTATCTCAGTCCGACACATATCGGCAAATTGAATGCAGCTGACTATGGTGGTGTTTTCAGCAAAACAATTGTACCGGAAGATTTCCTGAATTTGGTATACTATAATTCAAGTGGCGCACGAGTAAACAATCCCAGCACTATTAGTGCAGGAAGATATCAGGTTGTCATTGAAAAGGATTATAATGGCGGAGTTTTACGCAACGCAGACGGAACTCAGAAAACAGACAAATATGGTTTCCCGATTTATTCAGCCAACTACATGGACACTTGCTGGTCCGAAAGAGAAGATAAACTCAGATACAGCCGAAAGATTTCCGACTTCTTCAATATTGAACTGGGTACAGCAACTCTTGTCAAAGAAGGCACAAAGCATCAGGTTACTGCTGGTGTGGAAAATGGTATTGGAGGTACAGTCCAGCTTTCTGTAAAGGATAATCAGGAGGGAGCTGTTCCGGAAAAAACCAATATAATCGGTGGTTTCACCGGCAGTTATGAACATGGTAAAAAATATTCTGTAGAGGCTGTGCCGGATATTGGCTATACATTCCAAAAATGGGTTGACCAAAATGGAAACACAGTTTCCACCACTTCTAGCTATGGAGGGGATGTTGACTACAATATTAACTTGACGGCAGTATTTGCGGAAAATAAGTATAACGTTAATTTCACCAATCATCAGCATGGTGGTATGACCATTACTGAAGATGGCGATTCTACATCATTCGAAGAAAATGCAGAATCAGCAAAAATCCTTGGTATTACAAGTAATCTTACCTTAATGGCAGACAAGCCGGCTGAAGGGTATCACTTTGCAAAGTGGTCTATAACATCTGGTGGAAATGAGTATGAACTGACTTCTCCAATGCTCCATATTTCTGGTGTTACTTCTGATGTGACCTATACACCCGTTTATGAAAGAGACAGCTACAAGCTGACACTCGGTAAGGCTCTGAAAGCAACTTATATGCTGAACGGTGTCGAAAAAACTTATGACGGCGAACCCATCAAGGGCGATACAAAGATTAAGGTTTCCCTCAATGATAGCAGAGTAGAATTTGCTAATAATACTTGTTGGCGCAATAACAATGATGATGCTGGTTATACAACTGACTATGAATTTACCATTACAGCAGATACAACAATCAGTCATCCGTTGCAGTTGAAAGCTGGTGTAGATGACATTACAACCATTGAAAAACAAAACATTGTTGCACCTACTTGTGAAAAAGATGGTTCTCATGATGATGTTACCATTTCCGAGATTACAGGCAATGTAACCCATACCGAACACGTGGTAGACCCTGCTACAGGTCATAGCTTTGAATTTGTAAAGCTTGAAATTCCAGAAATCGACAACGGCGCAGTGTATGACGAAGACGGTAATCTTGTCAAGTGGGGCGATTTCACAAGAATGTACAATACAAGGGGTGACTTCTATGGCGAACCGTTTGCAATTGCATATTTCCGTTGTAAAGAAGATGGTGAATGGCTCAGAGCTTATTGCAATGTAACAGAGGAAGTCACAACACAGGATACTTGTGAACAGGATGGTCTGATTACGTTCACAGCGACTTTGGATGTTACCGACGGTTACACAGACTTGAATGACAGAGTATATCAGGCAAGTGAATTTGTAGATACTGAAAAAGTCTTTACAGCAGTAAGAGAAAATGTTACTGTGAAACATGGATGCAATCCAAAGTATGACTACGAATATGTCACAAATGGTGACGGTACTTATAATGTCGTATGCAAGAGATGTAATACTGTCATTGAAACACGCAATCACACTTATGATGCATACGGCAACTGCATTGATATTGAATTTTTGGGTCAGCATTTGATGCGTCCGGTTACTCAGTCAGAAGTAACCATTAAGTATGGCAACACTACTTACCATGATGGTGGCACTATTGAGGGTGTATATGGTGGTATCGATGTAGCCAGCACCCTTACACCAGAGATAACATTCCGTGATGAATCCGGCAATGTAATTGAAGGTACAGTTGAGTGGGATTACAAGAGCTATGGAATGCTTCATGAGGGCGAAAATGTTCTTTACTGGGTATTCAAACCTTCTGAATCAGGTCATCAGCAAGTTCACGGCTCATTTACAATCAATTATGTAAAGCAAGACTTGACATTACCTGATACAACTCCGGAATTAGAAAAGTATACTTATAATGGCTGGCATAAGGGCATGACACTCAGCAAAATCAAGATTAACAACTATACTCCTGTGGGGGATGTGCAGGGTACATGGAAATGGAAGGCTGAAAGTGCAGAGAAGAATCCTGATACTGTACTGGAAGGCGGAAACACTTACACCTTTACAGCAGTGTTTACTCCTACGGGCGATTATGCCTACAAGTATAAGAGCCTTGAGCGTGAATTTACCTTTACAGTAGACCCCCATGCATATGATTATTTTGAATCCATTGACCCCATATATGGCAGTCATGACGATGCCGGCAAGGGTGCAGACTTCCTCGCTGAACATCTTCCTACACTTGTCACAAAGGAAATTTACGGCGAACAGGTAACAGGTACATTACAGGTATCGCAAATTAACTATTGTGCATCTGATGACCTTGCAACAGCAACGCTGAACTACGGAGTAAATAACATCACTGTTGTATTTGTTCCTGATGATACGTATAAGGACAGATATTTTGATGGTTCTACATCCATTACTTATAAGTACATTGTTCCTGAACATGAACTGGACGAAGAGGGAAAATGTATCCTTTGCGGACAGAATGAACACGCTTTTGAAGTGACGGATTATGTCACCGACGGAGAAACTAAATATTTCGGCTCTTGGGAAGCCCTTACAGAAGCTTTAAGTCATAGCCCTGCATACAGTAAAATCAAATTCCATGAAGATGTAGATGTATCTGGCGAATCATTCCTTTGTCAGGATGATATTGATTTCAACGATCACACCTTGACTGCTGATTATCTCACTACTAAGTATGGTGCTGGTGCAACATTAGCCAATGCTACAATCAATGCCGGATATTTAGCTTATGCCAACTATGCCGGATATACTGACACGGTGTTGGATGGTGTAACAATGAATGTAGGAGAATTAAATGAGTTTAGTACAGATTCAAACATCATTCTGAAAAATAATTCTCACCTGACAATTGATGCTGTTGAGGCTTCTTTGGGATATGGCTACAATACCATCAGCATTGAAGAGGGCTCTTATCTCACACTGTCTGCGGATGCGCTGAACAGTATTATAGACAAAAGTGAGTATGACAGAACCGGACGCCTTAATCAGCTAAAAGCATTCCTGCCCATTGGCTGGTCTATCAAGCCGGTAGAAGAAACTCGTACAGTAACAGAAATGGAATATGATCCAGCTAGTGACAGCATGGTTGAAGTGACAAAAGATGAAACCGGCGTTATTTACAAAATTCTCAAGGATGGTGTGGAACAGGATTCTGTCACACTGGAATCTGATGCAAACCATGTCAAGGCTGGTATGAATGTGGCAATTGCTGACGGTGCAAAGGTATCTGTCAACCTGTATTTCAAACTTCCCGAAGGAAAAACCGCTGATGAGTATACTGTTGAATATAAGGGTGTACCATTCTCAATGGCAGATTGCAAAGCATCACCTGTTGAAGGATTTGACCGTGTATTTGAAGTATATGCAACCGCTAAGGAAATGGGTGATGATATTCCCTATGCAGTCAAGAACAGCAGTGGTCAGATTGTAAGTGAAGGAATAGTTTCTGTCAAAAACTATGCAAAACAGCTCATTGACAGCTATGACGAAAATGTGACGGACGAAACAAAGGCATCTTTGAAGGCAATGCTCAATTATGGCACAACTGCACAGATTTATTTCGACCATAACACAGAATCTCTTGCAAATTCCGTTCTTGAGGATGACGACAAGCTGAATTATGATGAAATTACAATTCCGGAAATGGTATTTGACAAGGAAGGAATGGTAAACGCTCTGACTACCGTCGAAGCACCTGTCAGCTATTATGGTATGAACCTGACATTGGAAAATGACACCACAATGACACTGTATTTCAAGAATGAATCTGACAATATTGAAGATGCTGTCGATTACATGAAGGAACATTTCCTGTTGGATGATATTGCAGTGACACCAATTATCAACAGAAATTATCTGATGATTCGTGTAGAAAACATCTCTATCAGACGTCTGGAAGATGTGCATACATTGAAATTTGATGAATCTTCCTTTGAGGTAAGTGTGGCACAATATTTCAATACTAATGTCGTGAAGGAAAATGAAAAATTACAGAATCTGTGTAAGGCACTGCATCACTATTATGAAACAGCGAAACCTGTAAGCGATTAAAAGGAGAACAACAATGAAAAAGTATATTACCCCTGAAATGGAAGTTACCGAATTTGAAACGGAAGATGTCATTACGACTTCCAACGAAACTCCGGATGTTGACGAAAATGGTTTGCCTATTGGCTGATATCATTGATAGGAGATATTGTCCATGAAGAAAGAAAAGTATATCACTCCTAAAATGGAAATTACTGAATTTGACACAGAAGATATCATTACTACTTCCAACCTTTCGGAAGATGATGATACTATTAACTATCCAATTATCTCTATCTAAGTCAAGCAAATACCGCACATTTCCTCATGGGGGTGTGCGGTATTCTGTAAAAGGAGATTTTTATGAAATCAAAACTGATATTTTTGATATGCCTTTGTATGATGCTGGTATCAGGATGTACCGAAAAACAGGCAGAAGAAAATAATTCCCCCACGGAACTGGTGCTGCCTTCTGAAATAACAGAAACTACTGCTACAACTGAAACAATTCAGCCTACTGAAACAGCGGAAACCACTATCACTATGGAAACAGTTTATTCCACTGAAACAGCGGAAATAACTGACACAATTGCAATTGTCCAGCCCTCTGAACCAGTGGAAACTATTGTCACGACTGCAACCGTCCAGTCTTCTGAACCGGAGGAAAATGTTGCTACAGTTGCAATTGACCAGCCCTCTGAACAGGAAGAATCCACCCCAGACAGTGAAATCGCTGTAACCCCTGAAAATGTGCCCTCTCCTGAACCTGTTCAAGAACCTGAATTTACTGAAATCCCTGAACCAGTTCCAGAAGAACGCCCCGTTTCCTCTCAGGATGTCCCCCCAGCAAATTCACCGGAAATTATAATTCCTCCTGATGATAATCCGGAGGAGATACAGTTCCCTATCATTATGATTGATTAGGTCAAGAAAGGAAAATTTAATTATGAAATTGAGTCCGAAATTCTTAACCCACGAAACAAGGGGCGAACATTATATGATTTCGACAAGCGGAACAAAGTTTTCTGGCATTGTCAAGAATAACGAAACATCAGCTTTTATTGTGGAGTGCCTGAAAACAGAGACAACAGAAAATCAGATTGTTGATAAACTTCTTTCAGAGTATTCAGGAGCAGACAGGGCAACTGTGCAGAAAGATGTTGCAGATATTCTCAATAAACTGCGGTCTATCGGAGCATTGGAAGAATGAACGGAATTTATCAGGATTTGATTTATCTGCTGACCTGTGCCGTGAATGACTTCATTCCAGACCAGAGCAGAATACAGGCTATGGATTTGGAACGGCTTTATCAACTGGCGAAATTTCACACTGTCCGGAGTGCGGTCAATATCGCTCTGGAACGTGCAGGAGTGCAGAACAAAGAATTTCATCAGGCATACAAGAAAGCTGTGCGGAAAAATATCTATCTGGATATGGAACGGCAGACAATCTTTTCAGAGTTTGAACGGCATGAAATCTGGTATCTTCCGCTGAAAGGCTCAGTTCTGAAAGACCTCTACCCTGAAAACGGCATGAGGGAAATGGCTGACAATGATGTGCTGTATGATTCCGGCAAGCAAAAGGAAGTCATGCAGATTATGCTTGAAAACGGCTATACTGCGGAAAGTATCGGACAATCTCATCATGATGTATACATGAAACCGCCTGTGCTGAACTTTGAACTGCATACGGAACTGTTCAGTTCTGCCCATGCGGAAAGCCTGTTCCGATACTACCAGAATCCAAAACAAATTATGCAGAAAGACAGCGATAATCAATATGGTTATCATTTCAGTGATGAGGATTTCTACATCTTCATGACGGCTCATGAATACAAACATTTCGAGGGAAGTGGTACAGGAATTAGGTCACTTCTGGACTGTTATGTCTATTGCAAAATCAAAGGCGATTCTCTCGACTGGAATTATATCAAAAAACAGACCGAAAAACTGGAAATCGCTGATTTTGGACAGGAACGCAGAAAACTTGCCCTGAAAGTGTTTTCCTCTGTGTCTATGCCGGAACTCACGGAAGAAGAACAGGAACTTTTGATGTACTATCTGACTTCTAGAACTTACGGAACACTGGAAAACAGCATCAGGAAAAATCTGAAAGACCAGTCCAAAACAGAATATATTCTGAAACAGATGTTCTCAGCTTTCCCGCTTCCGGCAG
>DGHF01000118.1:5682-34231 GCA_002392545.1 Ruminococcus sp. UBA3855 | reverse complement strand
TTTTGACAGCCTGACGTACGTTTTCATTTTCATCATTCGCCAATATATCAAGAATATTCTGAGGGGTATTCTTGTGATAAGCGACAGACTCACGGATTTCCCAGCTTTCATCTTGGGAAAGTTCCGTCAATACATCAACAGGAGCATTTTCATTTTGGGCGACAGCATCACGCACTTCCACATATGGCATTTTCGACAATTTTTGGAAAATATCAATATATTTTTCGAGAAAGTCAGGTTCTCCCGCATGGTCAGCCATATACCAGAGCATAGCTCTTTTTTCGAGTTCTTCTTCCGTGATTTCCTCCCCGAAAATGGCGCAGGTTGTGCGGATGAGTTCTTTTCTGTCGTAATGGTCATTTTCGTGAATCATGTGAATTTCCTCCCATTAAACCAAATTCGCCACATCGACGTTGTCGTCTGCAATCTCAAAGCGAATACTTTCCATATTCAAGCCACTTTGTGCGAAATAAAGTCGCATTGTGGTGAAACGTGAAAACATGGGAATTTTATTGGTAAAACTGACAGATTTTCCGCCTGTTCCGTTCCAAGTGAAAGTACCGCTTGCTGTTCCCATGCTGAAAATGGTAACAGGAATCTGTGCAAGTTCACTTTGTGCAGAATTCGCCGTCAAGGTGACATTGTACCAAGCAGGGCGGTTGACGTGCATCATGAAAGCGAAATTTTTACCCTTATCAGTGTTGACATGATGGAGGTCAAGCGTAGTTTCTCCGTCAAGGTCATAATGTTCCACAGGGATAGTATCATCATTTTCATCAGTAGGGCGGTTGATAATTTCCACTTCCACTTCCTGATTCAACAAGCGTTCCATAGCATGGGTATGCATGAGAAATTGACAGATATTGGAAGCGTTTCTTTGCAGTTCGGCACGGGTCAGAGAGCCATTTTCGAGGGATTGCATGATATTGTCGTCATTGTGAGAGGGGTCAGCGCAGACCATATAAATATCATTCTGCGCCCGAACCATGGAAGCGAAATCTGTTTTATCAGGAGCTTGTCTGTCGTTGTTGATATTCGCCCACCAGTCTGTCATGATGATGCCTTGAAATCCCCATTCATTACGAATAATCTGAGTACATAAATCATAATTCCCAGCCGTCCAGATACCGTTGACAGCTCCATATGTTGTCATGATGGAATTCGCATTTCCCTCCTTGACAGCGATTTCGAAACCACGAAGATAAATTTCACGAATCGCTCTTTCAGAAATGACACTATTCAGAAAATGGCGGTTTGTCTCCTGATTATTGGCACAGCAATGTTTAATTGTGCCGGTAACACCAGCCTGATGCAAACCCTTTAATTGAGCCGTTGCCATTTTTCCGGTGACAAGGGGGTCTTCTGAAAAATATTCAAAATTCCGCCCGTTGAGGGGGTGACGGTGAATATTCATGCCAGCACCAAGCAGGCACTCTACATGATTATTTGTCATTTCCAGCCCGACAAGATAAAATAATTCCGTCAGCAAATCCGTGTTGAATGTGCAAGCTAACATTGTACCATTCGGCAAGGAAAATGCCTTTGTTCCGCAGTCTAAACGCATTCCCGAAGGACCATCTGAACAGCATCCGGCAGGGATACCATATTTTTCCAATGCTTCACTCACTCCGCCAAAAGCAGACGCTGTTCCGGCGGTTACTCGTGGACTTCCCATACCTTCACCACGGACAATCTGTGCCAGTTCTTCATTGGTCATCTGTGCAATAAATTCCTGCATGGTAACAGTACCATTCAAAACATCCGCCAAAACGGATTTTTTGTCAGTCGGGGGGAATTCTTCAGGGAGATTGTCAAGCCGTCTTTGATGTTCGTCAAAATTGAGCGTTGGCACGTCTTCAAATGCCACAGTATAGCCATTTTCAGACGGTACAGGCTTCATTCTCTGAAAATGTTCCACAGGGGGCATTGACTGCGATTTCTGCGGAGAAGGGACATTTTCAGGAATCTGTATCATGATTTCAAATTGTGCATTTCTAACATCAGTTCCGGCATAAAAGCGATAATCTCCAGCCTCTAACACATTATGATATGCATAACCAGTGACCCCACTGTCATCATACGAAACAGGCGGAACAATCGGGAGAAATACAGTTTCTGACTCATTGGGGGCAAGTGTTTTTGTTTTGGTAAAAGCCGTCAGAACTCTTGCAGGTTTGCCAAGTTTTCCCTGAGGGGCTTCGCAGTACAATTGAACAACTTCTTTTCCGGCGAAATTTCCGATATTGGTGACAGTGACAGGAAGCATCAATTGTTCCGTTTCTTCATTAAGAGTGGGATTTCCGGCTTTCAATGTGAAAGTCGTATAACTCAGCCCATACCCAAACGGATAGCGGACTTTCTCTTTGGCGAATGTCTCAAAATAGCGATATCCAACATAAATATCTTCAATGTAAGTATTACTGTTTTCGTTTCCAAAATAAGGGTCAGAGGGATAATCCTTGACATTGTAAGCAATCGTATCTGTTAATTTACCAGAGGGAGACACCTCACCAGTCAGAACCTTTGCTGTACCAGTTCCGCCGACCATACCGCCTTGCCATACATAAAGCACAGAATCCGGCTTGTAATCGTCAATGAATTGCATATCCATGATGTTCCCGACATTCAGCAACACAACCACTTTTTGGAAATACTGGCGAACAATCCGGAGCATTTCATTTTCCTTGTCAGTCAGGAGGTATGAACCTTGTTCAACCTTGTTGTCTTGTTCTTCGCCTGCGGTTCTGCCAATGATAACAACAGCCGTCTGACAAGTTCCGGCAACATCCTTGACGAGTGATTCCTCAAGGTGCATTTCCTCCTGTGACCAAGGCTCACCACCCCAGCCACCGCCCAAATCATAGGGGTGTGCATCGTCCCACGCTTTGTAGGCATCAAGCAATTTCGAATTGACCTTGACACCAGCATCAAGAAGACCATCCAGAATGCCGACTACTTTCGAAACGTTCACCATACCGCCCGAACCTGTGCCGGATTTGTAATAATGGAGCTGAATTCTGCCGAATATTGCAATTTCTTCCCCTTTTCGGAGAGGTAAGGCGGAATTATCATTTTTCAGCATGACAATCCCCTCAGAAACGGCATTGACCGCCGTTGCAGTGTACTGATTCCAGTCTAATGTATATTTCATATTTCATTTTCTCCTTGTTATTTCGCCAATTTTTCACCCATCTGCATCATGAGTTCACGGAGCTGTAAATGTTCAAGGTATCTTTGAGGGATGGCATCAATCCCCAATCTTGCGCCGATGAGATTTCCAGCAATTGCACCAGTAGAATCGCTGTCACCGTCATGGTTGACAGATGCACAAATGCATTCCGTGAAATCATCTTCATAGCGTAACGCACAGAATACAGCAATTGCAAGAGCCTGTTCACCGACCCAGCCACCGCCAAGCGATTTGATACAATCCTCTGTAGTTTCGGCACTGTCAGCGATTTGCAAGGCTTCATTCATGATTTCAGTGAAGTCGTCCGTAAATTCCAGCCCTGCGAATAATTCCGCCATGTGTGCAATCATGCTTTCCGTTGCTTCGTGCATGGTAGCTCCTTCCTGAGACAGCAACCGCACCATGTGAACCAGTCCGGCACACGGAATCCACCCCAATTCATGACTGTGAGTCAAAGCTCCAGCCTGCGCACCAAGCAAATCAATTTTGATACTTTCCATATCGTCTAGAGTGTAATACAACCCAATCGGTGCAACACGCATGACACCGCCACAGCCTTTACTGTCATTGATTTTGTGCGTGAGTGTGCCGTTTCCGCCCTCATCCAGTGCAGACATGCAAGTCATTCCGGGGGCACGTCTTTCAAACAGTTCACGTTCTTTGAGCAGTTCCGAACCTCTGTTATCATCAAGGGGGAAATGTCTGGTCTGTGTATCGAACCAATCAAGATAGGCACGGCGGATACTCTGCAATGAGTTTTCGGGAGCAGTCGCACGGAAACAGCCCTCCGCCGTGAATAATGTCATCTGTGTGTCGTCGGAGAAAATCGCCTGTCCCCCATGCAGGACATAATCACGGATACCCTTTTCCCCGAATTCCTGTTTGATTTGGAACAAACGCAGAAATTCAATTTCATAGCCCAATGCATCACCCACAGCACCAGCAATCAAAGAACCCTGACAACGTTTGATATCTTTCATTTGAGAAAACCCCTTTCCGGTCAAATATTATTACCATTATAGCACATTCCGGAATATATTGTCAATTCGTCAAATGATACTGTAAATCGGCTTTAATTTTGTGCAATATCCCCAAAACAAACAGAAACAAAAAACCGCCCATTATGAAAAACAGGCAGTTTTTGTATTCAAGTATGCAAAAGCAGATTCATTTTATTTTCCAGCATCAAAATGACTTGTTCAAGGGAGTAAAAATGCCAGATTTCGCTTGCAGCACAGCATTTGTCAGCCAGAGTAATAACCCAGCTTTCCTTATACTTCGGGAAGGGGAAACAAAGTGGAAACATATGCTTGCGGATAATATCTTTCTCGATGGGGTTAAGGTCGAAAACCTGTTCAGCGTTTTTCAATGCCACAATGGGATGGTAAAGTGTATGAAATTTAGGGGCTTTTTCCTTGTCGTGCCAGTCGTACAGGAAGAAGTCATGTAATAAACTACCCCTCACCATACTTTTGGTATCAATGGAAATGTGAAAGTAATCGGCGATTTTCAGCGACATATACGCAACACATACAGAATGTGTGAAACAGTCTGTGACACCATGCTGCATGAAATTGCGTTCTGACTGCATATTTTCCGAACAGAGGATATCTTTTCCATATTTCACGACTTTTTCAGCGATAGACTCCACTGGTTCAATCTCAAAAAAAGCAACTTCCTTTCTGTGCAATAACAAATGTTGCATAACGATTCTTTCCTTTCTTTTGTTTTCATTCATTTCATTATACAACAAATGAAAAGATTTGTCAAGGATTGATTGACAAATGAAACAAAATGTGTTATACTAGAATTACAGACAGTTTGTAATACCCTCCTGTCTTAAAAAACTAGGGCTTATAGATAGATTTTTTGAAGATTGCCCTAAAAGGGGCATTTTTTTTAGAAAGGAGCATGATAATTTATGTACATTTTGAAAACATCCGCATCGTTTGACAGTGCGCATTTTTTAGCAGGATACACCGGAAAATGTGCGAATCTCCACGGACACCGCTGGACAATCGAAGTGGAAGCAGGGCGCACACATTTGCAGACAAGCGGTGAAAAGCGTGGAATGGTAATTGATTTCGGAGACCTGAAAGAAGCCGTCAGAGGTCTTGCGAATGCTTATGACCACGCATTTATTTATGAAATTGGTTCATTGAAAGAAACCACCATACAGGCATTGAATGAAGAAGGCTTTCACATGATACCCGTACCATTCCGCCCGACAGCGGAAAATTTCGCAAAGGAATTTTATGATGCATTGAAAGAACTGGGAATGCCTGTCATCCGTGTGACAGTCTACGAAACCCCTGATAATTGTGCAATGTATGAGGTGTGAACCATGGGGAGATTTTTTTTAGTGGAGCATTTTGTCAGCATTAACGGCGAAGGACAACACGCCGGAGAACTGGCTTTTTTTCTGCGGTTCGGCGGATGTAATCTGAAATGCAGTTACTGTGATACCATGTGGGCAAATGACCCAAGTCTGACCGTCTGGCTGAGTTCGACAGATGAACTGTGCGAACTGGCGAGAAAATCCGGTGTCAAGCGAATCACCTTGACAGGCGGTGAACCACTCCGACAGCCCGACATTGCAGAATTGATTGACGCATTGGGGGCAATGGATTATCTGGTAGAAATCGAGACAAATGGCAGTATTCCCCTCAAACCGTACCATAATTTATTATTCCGTCCCTCTTTCACGATGGATTATAAATTACCGTCCAGCGGTATGGAATCGGCAATGAATACGGAAAATTTCGCATTATTGACGAAAACCGACACAGTGAAATTTGTCGCCGGAAGTCTGGCAGATTTGGAACGTGCCAAAGAAATTATTGACGAATACAATCTGACCGAACGGACAACGGTTTATTTCAGTCCGGTATTCGGAAAAATTGAAGCAAGTGAAATTGTGGACTTTATGAAAGAACACAAATTGAATGAAATCCGTTTGCAATTGCAATTGCACAAATATATCTGGAATCCCATGGAAAGGGGGGTGTAAAATGATTGACAAAGAAGCCATCAAGGAACATATCAGGGGCATTCTGATTGCCTTAGGAGAAAACCCCGACAGAGAGGGTTTGCAGGAAACTCCTGACAGAGTCGCACGAATGTATGAAGAAGTATTCGAGGGCATTCAATACAGCAATCATGAAATTGCTGAAATGTTCGGAAAATGTTTTTCCTTGCAAAATCCTGAATATCATGACCCTGTGGTCGTGAGAGATATTTCTGTATTCAGTTATTGTGAGCATCATATGGCATTGATGTATAATATGCATATAAATGTTGCCTACGTGCCAGAGGGAAAAGTTATCGGATTGAGCAAAATTGCAAGAATCTGTGATATGGCATCCAAACGACTGCAAATTCAGGAGCGTTTGGGGGCGGACATTGCAGAAATTCTCATGGAAGCAACTGGTTCGGAGAATGTCGGGGTTGTGATTAGTGCAACACATAGTTGCATGACCGCACGAGGAATCCGCAATTCATCTGCACAAACCATCACCCACACATTCAAAGGGACGTTCCGGAATGATGTCAATTTGCAAAGGCTTGTCATGCTATGAATTTAATCATCAAAAACATTGACGAACTGAAACAGCAATTCGGCTATGAAACCATTGAGCAAATCCAAAAGGAAGAATATGTACTAACTGATTATGGTGACAGCCTTTTGAATGGCTATCAAGAGAATGTCATATTTTTAGAGATACTCAGAAACGCACTCCACTGGGATTTTGAGAAGTATGCTGATTTCTTTTTGTCCAGACCTGAAATTAAAAAGGAAAGTGTTCTGTACAGCGAATATTACTGGAATCATTGCTGGATTGAGCGAGCAAAAGAATTATCCGTCAATGCAGGGAACGGCGAAGAATGGGAGTTTTGGCTTATTGAACAAATAGACCACTGCGAAAATATCATTGACTGTGATTTATTGGAAAAATTGCAAAATAACGAAATTTGAAAGGAGTTATCATGAAAGCATTAGTATTAGCAAGTGGCGGAATTGACAGTACGACTTGTTTAGCATTGGCAATGGAACGCTATGGAAAAGAGAATGTGATTGCCCTGTCGATTTCCTATGGACAGAAGCACACAAAAGAAATGGAATCCGCCCGAAAAGTAGCGGAATATTACGGAATCCCATTGAGAGAGTTAGACCTTGCAGAAATTTTCATTGGTTCGGATTGTACACTGTTGCAGGGTTCAAGCGGAGAAATCCCGAAAACGTCCTATGCGGAACAGCTCAAAGAAACGGACGGAAAACCAGTCTCTACTTATGTACCGTTCCGGAATGGGTTATTCCTGTCATGTTCGGCAAGTATCGCCCTCTCAAATGACTGCAATGTCATTTACTACGGCGCACACGCTGACGACTCCGCCGGAAACGCTTATCCCGATTGCAGTCAGGCATTCAATGAAGCCATGAATTCTGCTATCTTTATCGGGAGTGGGGAACAGTTACGCATTGAAGCCCCATTCGTCGCCAAGACAAAGGCAGATGTTGTCCGTGAGGGTATCCGCTTGAAAGCACCGTATCACTTGACATGGAGCTGTTACGAGGGCGGAGAGAAGCCATGCGGATGTTGTGGCACTTGCCTTGACAGGGCGAAGGCATTCGCAGAAAATGGCATTCCTGACCCTGCATTATAATCTAAAATCAGCACGGTATATTTTGTACCGTGCTTTTTGATTGTGCAAAATTATGAATTTGTAAAAATTTAATTAAAAGGGTTGACAAATTCAGAAAAATATGTATAATAATAAATATAGAGGAACGAACACGTTTGAGATTGACACATATTTTAGAAATGGAGCTGATGCAATAATGAAGAAAATCAAGCCTTTCCTTACGGCAATCATGATGCTGACAACAGCACTCCCTATGGGGTCAGCTGTTTCCGCCGTTGCCGAAGAAGAAACCACCAATTATAATGGCACTTATGTTATCCGCAACTTAAACAGCGGAATTTATCTGAATATCGACAGCAGTGGCAACGTTGAGCAGAACAGTGCAGATACTGTTTCTGAAAGTAATGCTTGGCGGTTGGAGTTGGCTTCTGATGGATATTACAAAATTTATGCAATGGACGGCAAATTGCTGAACGCTGAAACAGCTAGTATCAACGTGAATGTCAATACAGCATCCAACACTGACAATCAGTTATTTGACGTTTCCGCCAATTCTGACGGCAGTTTCAAGCTTATCAGCAAAGCGAACGGAAAAGCTGTTGAAGTCATCAACGCTGAAACTGCATCCGGTGCAAATGTTCAGCAGTGGGAAGTCAATGGGCATAATTGCCAGAGTTGGGAATTGATACCAGTTTCTTACGGCACAACCGGAACGGAAACAAAGAATACATCTTCCGGCACGTCAAAGGACTATATCGCCGGAGACCTCAACGGAGATGGAAAAGTCAATGTCATTGATTTGGCACTGGCAAAGAAAATTCTCCTGAATTCCCTCACACCCACAGCAGACCAGCAAACCGCCGGAAATGTTGATGGCAAGGCTGGAATTTCTGTTTCCGACTATACTGCTATCAATAAATTTGTCCACACCGGAAAAGGCGGATTTATCAAGGAAACAGGCACAGTAACAAAGGTTTATCAGGCATCCGCCGGAAATTACAATAATGGTTTTGTGGAAACAGAACATACAGGATTTACACAGGAATCCTATCTGAATCTTTATAATGAAATCGGTTCAAAGGTTTCGCTCAATGTTGAAGTACCGACCGCCGGAGTTTATGCACTGACTGTCAATTATGCGAGCGGTGGCGCAAATGACAGAACCGTTGGAGTGACAACAAACAACAGCTTGTATCAGTACACTTTGACAGGCAAGTCAACAGGCGACTGGAAGAACTGGCAGACAGAAACAATTTATGTTTCACTCAATGCCGGAATGAATGAAATCACACTCACATCCCTGACGGCTGACGGTGCGCCCAATATGGACAGCGTGACAATTTCCACCACGACGGAAAAAGAATCTGCAAAAACAGCGATTTCTCCTATCAAGGGCGTTCCGGTTGATGTCAATGAAAGAAATAAAAAGGGTGTCGGCATTCAGATGGAATATCTGAATCGTGGTGTTTCCGCAGCATATGACGGCAAGGGCTTGCTGGTATCTTGGCGAATCCTTGCAACTGATTCTGACAAGACCACATTCAAACTCTGGAGAAATCAAGTACTCATTGCAGAAATTCCGATTTCTCAGGCAAGCAATTATTATATTGAAGGCGGTTCACCGGATGACCTTATCACAGTTGACACGTGGGTTGGTACGACTTGCACAGAATTTGCGAACGTTGCGACTATGTTCGGCACAAAGAATTCTGGTCAGTCCGGCGCATATTTCGATATTCCCACACAGAAGCCAGCTGACCAGACCATGCCCGACGGCACAACATGCAGTTATACAGAAAATGACTGCTCTGTTGGTGACATTGACGGTGACGGACAATATGAAATCTTTGTGAAGTGGGACCCTTCCAATTCACAGGATAACTCTAAAGATGGCTACACAGGTTCAGTATTCATTGACTGCTATCGTCTGGATGGTACATTAGTATGGCGTGTTGACCTCGGAAAGAATATCCGTGCCGGTGCGCATTATACACAATATATGGTATACGACTTTGACGGTGACGGAAAGTGCGAAATGATTTGCAAGACCGCTGACGGCACACAAGACGGACAAGGTAATTATATCGGCGACAAGTCCAAGGATTACCGCTCCAGTGCCGGACGTATTCTGACAGGTCCTGAATATATCACCCTCTTCGACGGTGCAACAGGTAAAGCCCTTGACACGCAGGACTATGACCCGCCCCGTGGCACTGTCGGCGACTGGGGCGACACCTATGGAAACCGTGTTGACCGCTTCACCGCTTGCGTTGCGTACCTTGACGGAAAGAATGCAAGTGCCGTCTTCGGACGTGGTTATTATACCAGAATGTGTATCGCTGCATGGGATGTCAAGAATGGCAAGCTTTCCAAGAGATGGACATGGGATACAGGCTATAATGCAAGTACCGCTGGTTATGGTGATGGAAATCACCACATTTTGGGCGCAGACGTTGACGGCGACGGAAAGCAGGAAATTGTCACAGGTTCTGCTGTTGTGGACGATAACGGAAAACTCCTCTACACTACCAGCAACGCACACGGCGACGCTGTTCACATCGGCGACTTTGACCCGACTCATACAGGTCTTGAAATTTTCCAGTGCTTGGAAGATGAAGTTCACCCGAACGGAAAGACGGTTAATTTCGGTGTTATCCTTCGTGATGCCGGAACAGGCAAAGAATTATTCCGTGAGACAGCCGGAGGCGACACAGGCAGATGTATTGCTGATAACCTCATTGCTGGTAATGCTGGTGCGGAAATGTCCGGTTCTCATAACAGCATTCTGTACGACTGCGTAACAGGCAAACAAATGGTTGATGCAGACGGCAACGGTATGACATTCGGCAGTATTACAAAATGGGGTCAGAACTCTGTTGTATACTGGACTGATGTTTTAGAAAGAGCTGTTCTTGACAGAACCATGGCTGACCAGTACGGAAAGGGTCGTGTTTTCACTGGTGATGGTGTCACCTATAACAATGCATCCAAATCCAATGCTTGCTTGACTTGTGACCTGATGGGCGACTGGAGAGAAGAAATGATTTTCCGCAAATCAGAAGGCGGTCTGAGAGTATTCACAACGACTTTCAAGTCGGATTATGCAATTTATTCCCTGATGCATAACCCTCAGTACCGTGTACAGGTTGCCGCACAGAACAACGGTTACAATCAGCCACCACATACAGATTATTTCCTTGGCACAGGTTACGACCTCCCCACAGCTCCTACTGTATTTGATTACAAGGCACAGTAATTCAATCAGCAAATATTTCAACAGGCTTCCGGATTTTTCCGGAAGTTTGTTTTTATCTTGACGGAATTCGTCTTTTGTGGTATACTATAAACATAATATAGTATCATCTGAAAGGTGGTTGAAAGATATGAATGATTATGCACATTACGGCGAATGCAAAAGCCTGATGCTATTATACCAAAAACGGCATATGCAAAGGTTTTATGCTCTGGTTGCATTGGTGATGATGAATCTGTATTTTTATATGCCCTTTTTGGTGACAAAATACCAGCCCACCAGCCTGACCGCATATTATTCACAGCAACCCAATGAACAGGCGGGTATTTTGGGGAATGTTGGAATAGGTGTCCCAGTTTTGATGATTTGTGCAGTGATGATAAGAGTAGCATTCAAACAGACCAATGAGAAAAAGAAATGGGGCTTGATATTTGGAAGCATTGCCCTCATGGGTGGAGTGACAATTTATATTCAAAGTCAGCGAGCGAAACAACATATTGACAATGGTGTGAATTTTCAAAATCCGGCTTTTGCACTGGGAATTGTGACGGTATTGTTAGGGATTGGCTGTGTGGCAATGGCGTTTCTGGCGGAACAAAAAAGACCAGTTGCATTTTATATTTTATTAGTTTTACTGGTGATAGGGTTGATTTCGAAATTATTTGCATGGTGGTGTGTAATTCCGGTTTTAATTGTCTATACCACTGAAATTCCCGAAATCCGGAAAATGAGATGGATTATGCAACAAGAGGGTTACCCCTATTTCAACGAGCGTTTCAGTGAACAGCTGGAACATACAGAATATGTTCCCATACACAAGCTTGACGGCATCAAGACCCCGAAAAAAGAAAATGCACAAACTTTTACAGAGAGTTTCGGCGCAGAGGGAGAAATGCCTTCCGTTTCGCTGGATGATGTGCCGGAGCTGTCGAATGCGGAAGATTTGAACAAGATGAGGGAACAGGTGGCGCATTTGTCAGAAAATACCGGAATCGGGCTTGAAAAAATTTCAGCTGTTCCGGAAACCATGCTCAAAGAATCAATTTCTCTGGAAAAGCGTGATTTTCCGGATATTCTGGGTTCTTCGGAATCGTCTGGAATGGATACCAGCTTTATCTTATCGAAACCAACGGACACACATTCAGAAAGCGGAGGATGATAAAGTATGTTTGCAATTACCAACAGTGCCGGATTGTTCGGCATGAATGCTTTTTCTGTCACGGTGGAAGCGGAAGTTTCCAAAGGCAGACCGAATTTTATTGTCAGTGGTCTGCCGGATATGGGAGTCAGAGAAAGCTGTGACCGTGTGCGGAGTGCAGTCAATTCAATTCATATTCCGTTCCCAAACGGGAAAGTTCTCGTGAACCTTGCACCGGCAGACGTGAAAAAATCGGGTTCGTCGTTTGATTTGGCGATATTTGTATCGCTCATGCAGGCAATGGGAGTATTGCCGGACAGAATACCAGACAGCATTTTTATCGGAGAATTGGGCTTGCATGGGGTACTCCATGGAATTCACGGAGTATTGACCATTACCATGCAGGCAAGAGAAAAGGGCTATAAAAATATATTCGTCCCCATCCAGAACGTCAAAGAGGCATCTGTTACCACCGGAATCAATGTCTATGGTGTCGAAAACGTGGAACAGCTTATTAACCATTTAACTGGTGACGAACTTTTGAAACCTGCGCCCCCTTATCAGCCGGAAGCCGTTCACAGTATCTTGAATTACCTTGATATGGAAGATGTGAAAGGTCAGCCAAAAGCGAAAAACGGCATTGAGATTGCTGCTGCCGGAGGGCATAACATCCTTTTGATTGGTTCACCCGGTAGCGGAAAGAGTATGCTTGCACAGCGTGTCCCGACTATTTTACCAGACATGACAAAAGAAGAAATTCTGGAAACATCAAATATTTATTCTGTTGCCGGACAGCTCAATGAAGAAAAGCCCCTCATACAGGAACGCCCTTTTCGTGCGCCACATCATACCATATCCAGTGCCGGACTGATTGGCGGAGGGGCTATCCCCTCCCCTGGTGAAATCTCTCTCGCACATAACGGAGTTTTGTTTCTGGATGAACTGCCGGAATTTGACCGTTCCACACTGGAAGTACTGCGCCAGCCTCTGGAAAGCAGAAAAATTGTCATTTCAAGAGCCGCAGGAACGGCGGTTTATCCGTGCAATATCATGCTAATAGCGGCTATGAATCCATGCCCATGCGGTTATTACGGCTCAAAGGTCAGACAGTGTACCTGTTCAGAAAAACAGGTCATCAGCTACATGGGAAAAATTTCAGGACCTTTGCTTGACCGTTTCGATATGCATATTGATGTTGACCCTGTGAAATATGAAGACCTTGCTTCCACTGAAAAAGCAGAAAGTTCCTCCTCCATCCGTGAACGGATTGAGAGAGCCAGAGAACGACAGGCGGAACGCTTCAAAAATACTGAAATTTATTCAAATGCCATGATTCCAGACCACCTTCTTGGGGAATACTGTCATATGAATGAAGCCGCAAAGGGTTTGCTCCGTGCGGTTCATGCAAAATATGCCGTCAGTGCGAGAGCTTTCAACCGGATTCAGAGAGTCGCCCTCTCCGTTGCCGATACGCTCGGACATTCCGAAATTCTGCGTTCTGACCTTGCTATGGCGGTACAGTATCGAGGATTCAACAGCAAGTATCTGCTGAACTAAGAAAGGAACAAAGGGATTTATGAAACATTCATTTTTTGAAAAAGTCCGCCATTATTTCAGTGCAACAGATAAAATACTGTTAATGGCGGTCATGGCATGTTCTGCCATCAGCTGTGTAATGCTTTACAGCATTGCACAAAATGGACTTGTTGACCGCTGCGACATGAGCACATTTCATACCCAGCTTTTGGCAAGTTTGATTGGTTTCGGAGTTTTCATCATTCTAAGTATTCTCAACTATAACAAATTTATCCGGCTATGGATGATTTATGCACCAATTGCAATTGGTCTGACCCTCCTGACCTTTACAAGCCTAGGCTATCGGCGGAGCGGTGCAGACGACAGGGCTTGGCTTGAAATCGGGAGCTTTTATTTACAACCGTCTGAACTGCTGAAACTGGCATTCATTCTGACATTTTCATACCATCTTGCAAGAGATGAAGAAAACATGAACCAGCCATTTCATTTCCTGATGCTCTGTGTTCATGGCATGATACCCATTGGAATTGTAGCATTACAAGGCGACTATGGAACGGCGATTGTTTTCGCTTTTATTTTCATTGCGGAAATGTTCAGTGCCAAAATTGCATTGCGGTATATTCTGCTAGGGATTTTCTCCATCCCTGCGGCTTGTATTTTCGCTTGGGATTTCATCCTGCAAGACACCCACAAAAAAAGAATTCTTGTCCTTATCCACCCCGGAACTGACCCCGAAAATCTTGAATACCAGCAAGACAAGGGACTTTCTGCCCTTGCGAACGGCAATATTTCCGGAGTAGGACTTTCCGGCGGTGATTATATCAGTATTCCCGAAATGCACAACGATTTCATTTATGCACATATCGGGCAGGCATGGGGCATTATTGGCTCACTTGTTGTATTGTTTCTGTTGGTCTTCATCTGTCTGAAAGTCCTTGCAAACAGTTTAAATTCCAAATCCCGACAAGGAAGTTTTATCTGTGTAGGAACATTTGCCATGTTGTTTTCTCATTGCTTTATGAATATCGGCATGGTATTAAAAGTAATGCCGGTTATTGGTGTTCCGTTGCCGTTCATGAGTGCCGGAGGAACAGCCGTTGTTTGTATGTATACCGCTATCGGCATTGTGAACAGCACACGCTGTCACAATACCAGACACAACCGCATTTTCTACAACCCTGATATTGAATAGGAGCTGAGCCATGAAAAAAATCATTCCCGTTCTTCTGCTTGTTTTGATGGTTGTTATCTTTCTGTTATCCGCTCAGCCGGCGGATGACAGTTCCCTGACAAGTTCCCATTTTGCTGAATTTTTTGCACACATTCTTTTTCATAATTATGATTCTCTTTCTCCTGAATTTCAAAAAGAAGCCGTTTCCGGTCTGACCTTCATTGTGAGAAAAACAGCACATTTCAGTGAATATGCTCTGCTTGGATTTTTGTGGTATCTCTTTTTGAAAAACACACGGAATGGCATGTTTTTTTCATTGGCTTTGACCTTCCTCTATGCAGTATCAGATGAATTTCATCAGCTTTTTGTTGCCGGACGTTCCGGACAATTTCGTGATGTGATGCTTGACACGACAGGCGGACTATTTGGAATTCTCGTTGCCTTTGTTCTTCTATGCATTGCACATTGTACCCTACATAAAGAAATTGTGCATTTCGGCACATGGAGCACAGAAAATTCTGCATTCAACAAACAAAAAAGCTCCCAATAACAAGTGAAATCCCAAAATTGAATAAAATTTAAGCGACTAAGAAAGAACTTAGTCGCTTTTGTTATACAATAGCTTTACATATCAGCAATTTCCCGATTCATCCCCTGTCCGCAGAATTCCGCCGTCCATATGGAACAGCCTGTCAGCATACTTTCCAGCATCATTTTCATGAGTGACAACAAAAACAGATTTTCCCTCTGAGGCGAACTGTTTGAGAATGTTGAAAACAACCGCAGTGTTGACATCATCTAAATCACTGGTCGGCTCGTCGGCAAGGAGAATGTCAGGCTTTCGAATTAAAGCCCTTGCAATCGCCATGCGCCGTAGTTCACCGCCGGAAAGTTCAGAAGGCATTGCTGTTTGAAGTCCGGCAATTTCCAGACGTTCCAACAGCTCCATTACAGCAGAATTTTCCACCGTTTCGCCGTAAAGTGTGCACGGAAGAAGAATATTTTCCAGTACGTTCAGACTATGCAAAGCCGTTTGTCCCTGCGGAATGACCCCGATTTTCTGGTTACGAAGTCGGGAAAGTTCCTTGTCAGGCAAACCATAGAGGTCAGTTCCATCTAACAGAATTTTTCCGGAAGTCGGCTCTAAAAGTCCAGCAAGCATATTCAACAGCGTACTTTTCCCACTGCCGGAACGCCCCATTAAAATGGTCAGCGTTCCGCCGGAAAGTGTGAGATTCGTTTCCTGAACAGCCTGAAAGCAGTTTGTCCCTCTGCTTTCACGGATGAATTCTTTCCGGATTTGCTGTGCTTGTAATATCATGGTTATTCACCCCTCAAAATCAGACTGGTGTCAATGCGACTGATACGAAAAGCCGAAAACGTCACTGCAACTGCACACGATACCACCGAAACAAGCACTGTTATGACAGCATATCCGGCAATATTCCCGACTTCCGGCAACAGGAAAGGTAAATTCATCTGCTCTTCAATCAACGTATTGAAAGGCACAATCACAAGCAGACTGACCACCACCCCGACAAGACTCCCCACAAATCCAGTCAATAACGCTTCCTGCATGACGATTCCTGCCAGTTTTTGACGAGATGCACCAATCACACGCAGGACAGCAAATTCTTTTTTCCGTTCGTTCACGCTCATGGTAAAGGCAAGCAGTAAAATTATCAGCCCCAATACCCAGACCGCCACCATCAATATGGTGATAATATCGGAAACCCCTGACAGGCTGTCCGAAATTCCGGAAATCATTTCTTTTGTCTGAATGGCTTTCACTTTTTTGACATGGATATTGATGTCATTGACTACCTCTTCTGTTGTGAAACCCTCTGCGGTATTGATGAGGATGCAGGAAACAACACCGTCAGGGCTGATATTTGCAAAATCATTCATATTTTTGTCAAGGGAAGACTGAATTAACATCTTGATGGTGTTTTCGTTGGTGAAGACAGCAGTATCAAAACTTGTGCCGGTCTTATCCAATTTGGAAGCAACATGACAATCCAGTCCATAAAATGTCAGGGTATCGCCGACAAAGGCATTCAGGTCATTGCCGACAACAATATCCAAATCCTGCAAATCCTTGCTGTAACTTTTCCGAATCCACGGCGAAATAGTGAAATCTGTTTCGGGTTCAAAGCCGATAATCTGCACCGGAATAGAACAACAGCCCGAACTTGTCGAAGCTAAGAAAAATTGTTCCGATGCCTGCCCGATTCCGTCACGGGAAAGCACTTTTTCCGCCCTTGATTTATCCATGTAGAAATACCCTGTATTTCCCTGTAAGACAATGTTTTTCAGTTCTGATTTTGTGGTAGCCTCATAGGGGACTACCATAATATCTGCGCCGAGTCTGTCCTCCAGAGAGTGCAGACCTTTCCGCAGACTGGAAACCATCAATGTTCCCCCAAGCAGAATCAGGGAAAGTAAAGCTGTCAGCAGAATCAGTGCCATTGTCCGAACAGGTTTTCCGGCAAGATTCCGGAAGGCAATGGTTTTTTTCAGTTTCATGCAGTTTTTCCACCTCCGGAAGGGTTGACTTCTTTCGTGAAATGTACCCAGATGTCAGCCACACAAGCAATCACCAGCAGAATACAAATTACCATCACAGCCGGATGCATGACGGAATGACAACGCATTTCTTTCATCATGCAAAGTTTTATCATAACATTGGGTATCAGTAATGTGATACCTGCTGTCGCTGTCATTGCCATGGCAATCCCTGTCTTGTAGGATGATTTCACGAACAGCCGGAGAATTGCCGACAATACTAATATTATGCCATTCGCAAAAATCGCCTGTTCTGCCCAGTGACAAGCCATCCAACCGCCGTCTTCTTTGGGGGCGCAGGCATGGAAAATCAGCTTGATTCCTGCACAAAGTACAATACTTAATATCAATAACACAATATCCATTTTCTTAATCTTCATAAATCCATTTCCTTTCTGATTCAATCCAATATTTCCGTACTGGCTGGATAATCCCATTCCGCCATTGGGTAGGCTTGATAAAAATTATCCGTGCGGAATTCGGGGTCACGTTCGTGCCCCTCGAAACCGTCGTCACTTTTCAGGAAATATTTTTCTGATTCTGTCTGTTTATCCCAAGTCACATCCAAATTATAATACAATCCTTCAATACAGACGAGATTCCATGCATGAACCTCCTCTCCTTTGTCGCTCCATGCTTTTCCGGTGATGACCCTTGCAGTAATTCCCGATTCCCGAAGCATCCGATACATCAGAACCGCATACCCCTGACATACCGCCCGTTGATAAATAAGCGCACCATAAGCAGTCAGTTTTGGTCTGTAATTCGTATTTTTCTTATGAATTTCGTCATAACTTACATGACTGTATACATAGTCGTAAATTGTCCGGACTTTCTCATAATCGGAAGTATATCGTGTAAAATGAAATGATTCCAATACTTCCTTGAGCTTTTCGGAAACCTGCGCTTCCTGCTCCAAAGTCGTGTAATAATTGGGGGTGATTTCCAAAGTATAGCAGTAAATTCCATTTTTTTCCGTATAATGATAATTCAAGTCGTAACCGCCGTACTGCTGATAAATATAATCGCCCTCTGTGGGATTATTGGTTTCATCCATTGCATACTGCATCAAATCACGCACCAATGCGCCGATATCTTCCATATTATTGCCGTGTGACTGGTAAGAAATTGTGATTTTCCTGTCATGTCTGCGGAGTGCCTCACGGACGGAGACAATCACATCATCTGCATTCTGAAAGTAAATGCTCAAATCTTTACGGACTTCATAATGTGTCGGTTTATGAGAAAAAAACAGCATCACTCCTATTATCAGGAGCACGACAGCCAACAATCCGACAATCCATTTTTGACGGCGAATCATCAGCGTTTCCGGAAAAACCGTTTCCATACCGCCACCGCATTGGAATTGATGAGTAATTTGTCAATGTCGATTCCAGCAGGGCAGACGTTCCGGCAAGCAAGCGATTTTCCGCATCCTTCATAGAGACGTTTCCGATAAGCCTGACATAATTCCTGTTTCTGCGATTCCGGTAACGCCGTCAAAATTCTGGAAATCGGGACAAAACCAGCCATGCCGAAAAATTCACCTCCGGCATAAAAATTCGGGCAAACTTCCAAGCAACAGCCACATTGCAGACAGCGTGATGATTCATAAGCAATATCGCCGTCTGTCTGTGCTTGCTGTGCGAACCAAAGACGGAGCGTTTTCAGATTCTCAAAAATAATGCTCCTGTCTGTCACAAGGTCAGATACAACCGGAAATTTCCGGAGTGGTTCAACTGTGATTGTGCTGGATTTTCCAAACTGTTTCAATTGTGCATTACAAGCAAGAACCGGACAGCCATTGACAACCATCGCACAAGCACCACATTTTTTTTGCAGACAACTGCATTCCCATTGAATGGGCAATCTGACAGCATTTCCTTCGGTATCCGTCAGCCCGTTTCCTGAATTGATATTTGTGAGGGCAGTAGCGACAGTTGCATTTTCATCCTCTGTCTGAAAAGGGATACTCTGCCAATAGGGGGATGTATCGGGAGATTCTCTGCGGAGAATTTTCAAGGTGATTTGCATGATGACCTCCTTTCGGGCAGATTCCGGAATGTGATGGAAATTTGTTCTTCTTTCCGGCAAGCAATCGTAACTTTCCGGAAAGATTCGTCTTTTTCGGGGAAATCCTCCCGATAATGCGCTCCCCTGCTCTCTCTCCGTTCCAAAGCAGAGAGAAGCATAGCTTCTGCGAGTTTCAGGCGGTTTTGTTCTCTGAGGTTATAGGAGCGTTCTTGTGAGAGAGATTTCAATTTTTTGAGGGACTGCGTGAGCTGTTCGGCATTGCGGACAATTCCAAGCCCTTCCAGCAGAATCTGACTGATGGATTCAATCAATATTGGAGATGCTTCTTCTGTATAGGGTTCATTCTCTCTGACAAGGGATTCGGTCGGAAAATCAGATGAAACGTCCTGAACATCTTGCAGGATGGTTTGTGCCGACTTCCGACCGCCGAATAATGCCCCCAGCATGGAATTTCCCCCCAGACGGTTAGCCCCATGATATTGACAAGTACATTCCCCTGAAGCATAAAGATTTGGGATATTGGTGCAGTGAAATTCATCCGTATCAATTCCACCCATGAAATAATGAATCCCCTCTTTGACTGGAATTGGTTCTGTTTTAGGGTCAATGGCAAGATACTGTATAATTTCATCACGCAGGTCAGAAAGTTTTTGTTCCCATGTTTCTTTTGATAATCCTGTCATATCCAGATACACTGAACCCCCATATTTCCGGCGGACAAAGTACATTTCACGAGCCACAACATCTCGGGGCATCAAGTTTCCAAGTTCGGGATATTTTTCTTCCATAAAGTACCATTTCTGATTATCTCTCATAATGTAGAGCCTTCCGCCCTCTCCTCTGGCTGCTTCCGTGACAAGACAGCGTTTTCCGGAAATGCCGATAGTTGTCGGGTGATACTGGAGCATTTCAAGATTGCCAAGCAGTGCCCCTTGCGAAAAAACAGTCGCTGTCACATCTCCGCTGTTTTGGGTTGTGCCTGTCGTCATGTGTGGAAATATGCCGTTCATCCCACCAGAACAAAGCAGGACTTTTCCGGAAAAATCCCATATCTGACCAGTGTATCTGTCCCGAACCCGAACACCAGCACAAATGCCCTCATTCATTAACAAGCGTAAAAATTCATGATGCGGAAATCTCCGGATAAGTCCGGCAGATTCAAATTTTCTTGCTTCATCAATGAGGGCAGTCATGAGAATTTTTCCAGTACTGCTTTTTGCATAGGCTGTGCGTTTTTTCTTCTGACCGCCGAAATTCCGGAGCATTATCACACCATTTTTCTTGTGAAAAGGGACACCCAGACCCTCCAGCCATTGGAGAATCTGCGGTGCTCCCTTTGTCAGGGCATCAACGGCATTAGGGTCGGCAAGATAAACACCGCCCTTCATGGTGTCCTGAAAATGATATTCTGTTGTATCTTCTTCGCCCATGGTGTTCAAGGATGCATTGATTCCGCCCTCCGCAAGAACAGACTGTGCACGTTCTGAGGGCTGTAAGGAAATCAGACGGCAGGAAACATTTTGTTCCGCTAAAGTGATGGCTGTCGAAAGTCCGGCAAGTCCAGCACCAATAATATTGACTGACTGCATAATCTCGTCTCCTTTCCAAATCAATCTACATGACGTTCCAGCGCAGATAATACACAATAAAGGCTATCGCCATTCCAACCAGCAAAACCGACAGCACCAGCAAAATATCTATCAGAAATTCCCGTCCTCCCCGTGTGCCTAATGCAATCAAAAGGGGCTTGATATTGGAAAGAACGTGCACTGCAATGGAAATGACCAGTAAAATTTGTGTCGCCAATTGTGCACCCTCGAAAAGATGCAAGCGGACAATGCCGTCTGTTGTCGTATTCGTAAAAATCAGTAAATGACAAACAATGAACAGCATGATAGAAAATCCGCTGATTCTCCTCAACCAGAACAGACGGTTTTCCTTGAAATAGGACGTTCCCGACTGTTTACAGGCTTTCAATGTGTCTGCCGTCAATTTGCATCCAATAATCGCATGAATGACAATCAGTATCATCATGAACCATGCCAGAATTTTCAGCACCTGCGAACCGCCGGAAAGAATGCCAACTAATTGGAAACCCCCTGCTATGGCATGTATCAAGAATAATACCAAAATGCCCATGCTCAAAATGGCATTCCATTTTCTCATGTTTCGTCCTCCTCAATGCCGTCAAGGTTTGTGAGAGGAATCCAGACTGTATTTTGTGCCGTCTTTCCCATCATCACGGATTGTGCATGATAATGCTCTGCAATTTCTTCAGAGAGAACAATCACCTGAAATTTCCCCTCGTCTGCTCGTGAAAGCATCAGAGTTGCATCTTCCGTGCGCAGTGTCATCTGGTGTTCTGATAAGCGTGACTGGAAACTTTGCGCCATTGTAATGGCGGTAGGGTCATTTTTCGCCGTCATGCAGGAAATATCCTCAAAGCAGAAATCAACCGATTCACCGGAAAAGAAATCCATCCAGAAATCATCTTCTTCCATGCTGTCAAGGTTCAGGAGAATGACATAATTTCCGCTTGGCTGGTCAATGATAACAGAAGCACTTGAAACGGCATCTGTCCCGTTTAACAGCTCCTTGCAGGTATTTGATGTTGAAAATGGTATCCCCAACGTCAACAGCAATGAGCCTGTCACTAAACATATATGTTTGAATATTTTCATCAATTTACTGCTCCGCCTGTTTCAGGGCAACACTGACAGCCTCTTTGAATTCGTTATAATTGACAGTCGCCCCGCTGATAGCATCCACTTCCTTAATGTTTCCTTTGGATACAAGCTGTTCAGCGTACTTGTCACAAGCGGAAAGGGCTTTTTGTGCCTTGTTGTAAAAGTCCTTGTTAGCGATTACACCGCCCTCCTTGCCGTATTCCTCATCTTTCAGAGAACCGTCAAGTTCATAAGTTTTGAAGGTGCAGGCGGTAATTGCATTATTCTGAATGGTGAGTTCTACAACTCCGTAGCCATTTCCGGCGGTATCGTCCTCATCTTCATTGATATAGGCTTCACTTTTTCCGGTGTAATTGCCGTCAGCGTAATTTTTTTCACCGCATCCGGTCAGAAGGACTGCGGAGAGCATTCCCATCACCAGCAAAATTTTTTTACTCATGGATTTCCTCCTTCCGGAAAGCATCACCTTCATCAAAATGAATTTTCCCTGTAAAGTTCTTATTGACAATTTCTTTGGCAAGGCGACCGCTTCTAAGCACAAGTGTGCGCTGTGCAACCTCTGCAACTTCGGGGTCATGCGTTACCACAATCAAAGTTGTTCCCTCATTGTGGAGTTTGTGAAAGAGGTCAACCACGATTTCTTCATTAGCTTCGTCCAGATTTCCGGTTGGTTCATCTGCGAGGATAATTTCAGGATAGTTAATCAACGCACGAGCCACACATACACGTTGTTGCTCCCCGCCGGAAAGCTGACTCGGCAGATGTTTTGCACGGTCAGCCAGTCCTACACGGTCAAGGGCTTCAAGGGCTTCTTTTTCGTCGGGAATGCTATGGTAATATTGTGCAAGCATGACATTTTCCACGGCTGTTAAATAATTGACAAGGTGGAACTGCTGAAAAATCAGACCAATTTTATCACGTCGAATTGTTGTCAGATTTCGTGAACTTTCTTTGGAAATATCCACACCATCAAGCAGGACTTCCCCTTTGCTTGGCTTATCCATACAGCCAATAATATTCATCATGGTACTTTTTCCAGAGCCGGAAGGTCCCATGATAGAAACCCATTCTCCTTTTTCGACTTTCAGACTGACATCGTCCAATGCATGGAGTTCACCATAAATTTTGTAAATATTACGTAATTCCAGTAAGCTCATTTTATTTCACCTCATTATGAATTATTCGCCCTTTAGTACAAGAGCAGGGTCAACCTCTGTTGCGCTCCGAATGGGCATCAGGCTGGAAAGCCCTGTCACCAGAACAGAAACAAGAATGGTAATCGGAATCAGAAGAGGTTGAAATGTGATGGAACTGCTGAAAACATGAATGCTGACTTGCTGTGCAAAGATGAACCCCAGCACTGAACCAAAAATTCCGCCTAATCCGCCCAAAAGCATACTTTCTCCAATAAATTCCTTGATAATACTGCTGTCAGAAGCTCCGATTGCTTTTCTTAAACCGATTTCTTTCCGACGTTCTGCCACAACTGCGGTCATAGTCGTTGCAACACAAATCATAGTCAATGCCAATACAACAACTGTTACCAGAAGTACAAGAGCCTGCAATTTAGAGAGAACTGTTGTTTCAGAAGCTGTCACACGCTTGACAAGTTTCGCTAAAACAGGCAATCCGCTGTCATTGATTTTGTCCGCATAACCAGCCAGCTCATCAGAATTCGCCTGTACGCTCAATTCTGCAACATCAATTGAACCCTTGTTTTCAGTGAGGGTTTCCAAGTCCTCCAATGACACATATACATAATCTTCTTCTGAACCGCCTGTATCAAGAATACCAGTGATTTCAAAATCAATCATGTTATCAAGAACAGTTTCTTCATCCGTTGCCACAGCTCCTTCAGGGGTGTAGCTGACTGTCAGCATATCCCCGACTTTCAGCCGAAACGATTCCGCCACATTCGCACCAATCAGAATTTGTTCAGAAGTTGCAGGGTAATCGCCTTGTATGCGCCAGTAAGGGCTTGTGAGCTTGATACTCTCCATATCTGTACCAGCAACCACAATCGGACGTTCACGAATTCGAATATTTTCATATCTGTAAGGGGTCATGCCGATTAAATCGTCAGAAGGTATCATATTTGCACTTTGGTGTACATCATCAAGCGACATTTCCTCGTCTGATGCCGTGAAAATCATATTTGCGCCGTAATTCCGGAACTGTGCGCCCATCTGTCGGGGAACATCATAATAAATTGTCACCAGTCCGGAAAGAATGGTTGCACCAATGGCAATGGAAAGCAATGCAACCAGCATTCTGGAACGTCTGCGCATTAAAGATGCAGTAATCATGCGCAGATACATTTGTCTTTTTTTCATGCTATCACCTCATTACCTTCCACCATGCAGAACTTCCGCCGGACGTAATCTCAATAACATTCGAATAGCAGGGATACTTCCGGCTAATGTCACTAATACCACCAAAATGGAAACAATTGGAATTACCATCGGTTTGAGTGTAATAGCGGAATTGAAAACAGTCTGCCCGATAATCTGCGCAAAGCCGAACCCTGCAAAAAATCCAATGACACCGCCGAAAATGGCTGTGATGAAAATTTCTGTCAGTACCAGTCCGGAGATTGCCCCATTCTGTGCGCCTATTGCTTTCATCAAACCAATTTCACTGCTTCTTTCCATAACACTGGCTGTCACCAGATTGCAGATACCCAATGCTGCACCAATTAAGCTCAAAATGGTAATGAGTATCATCAATAATTTGGTTTTTTCCAGAATTGCACCTTCTGAATCTGCCACCTGACGAACCGGAGATGCAACAGAATCTGTGATAACTTCCTGAATCTGGTAACAGATAGAGCTTGCATAAGCGGTACAATACCATAATTCATATTGACTGACTGTTACAGAGCTTGGGTCTTGTGCTACCTTGATTGCCAATTCATTTTCAGGGGTCGTCAATGCACTGACTTCAATGCTGTCAATACATCCGTCCAAATTCGCCAATGCCTGTGCGGTATTGAGCGGTACAAAAATCTGGTCATCTTCATCACCGCCGGCATCAAAAATACCTGTGATGTGAAAATCTCCGTCTGATGCACTGCCTTTGATGTGCAGAGTATCACCGACAGATACCCCTAATTTCTGTGCAAGTGACGTGCCAATCATGGCGATTTGTGCATTTTCATTGGACTGCTCATCCAGCCATTCACCGGATTCAATTTCCCACCAGCTCCGCAGACTGGCAATTCCAGCATCCAGCTCCTCACCTGTGGGGAGTTCCATATGATGATTGAACCAGCTCCCGACAACAGAAACGTCCGTTCCGTCTTCCAATGTTCCCTTTACATTTACAAACGGCGCATAATCCACAATATTGAACGCCCAGAAAATTGTTTTGATTTTTCCAAGTTCATCCTCACGCAGATAAGCCCCTGTGGTTTCTCCGCCCTCTACCTCGTAAATATCATTAAGAACAGAGGCGGATTTTGGCACAACGGTGATATTCGCACCGTAAGTTTTCAGCTCCTGATTTACCTTGTCTTCTACGTCCAGCATGACACTCAGCATTGCAGAGGCAAGAGATGCCCCTAAAGCAATAGTGAAAGCAATCATGAGCATTTTTTTCCACTGCCTCAGCAGTGTGCCACGAATCATTCTTCCAAACATCTCATTGTCTCCTTACTTGAATTCTTTTTCAAATTCCACAAGTCCGTCAACTGGTACAAGAATCTGACCGTTCGAAATGGTGTAGGGTATCACAATCGGGTTACAGCCACCCTTGAAACCAATGGTATTGATATTCATTACCACGTCACAGAGATTGCACACAACCTGACCATCTTTTTCGTAATAGCCTGTTTCTCCGCAGATGTCGCAGGCATCCAGACCAATGCCATAAGAAGAGGAATTCGGTTTCTTGATGACGATAAAACGAATTGTCACATTATCTTTCGTAGTATAGCCGAAACGGTGCAAATGTCCGTCTTCCACCTGTTCAAAGGGAACAATGACATTCCCATCTACTACACTGGCATCCTCAATGGGGGAAAGTTCTATTTCACGATTGGCAACCGCTTTCAATGCCGTGATGTTGACACTCGACAAAAGCAGACAAGCGAAAATCAATGTCGCCCAGCGGACTGTTACAATCCATTTTTTCTTGATTTTGCGGTGTTCTGCCGGATTGTGATAAGGTTCATTGACATGGAGACTCTGAATCCAGAGAATGACCGGAATAATCACTGCAACCACCACACCACAGAAAATGAAAAGCAGTTCATGGTTGGATGAAAATTTTGCAATCTGAAAAACAGAAAAATTTTCCCCGAACTTGATATTTTCAATCATGCGCTTTGTCAGCATGACACGCACGCAAACGGTAAATTGCCGAATGGCATTGATAATCAAGCTGATACTTGTCAGAATCATGGCTGTTTTGGGATTCAGTCGGGCAATGCCCTTGCTGACTGCCAATGCTGTCAGAAAGGCAAGTATCAGCCCGAAAATTATCCCGATGGTTTTCGTCAGGAATACCGTCGAAAGAACCGATTTTTCCGTCAGAAGAATGTTGTATGGATAAGAAAGCACCGCCGGAAGTGCATACACAATATTGACAATTACCATCACTGCCAAAAACAGCACAGGGATGATTTCACCCGCTTTTTTCATGGGTTTTCGGAGTGCATGGAAAATGAAAAACAAAATCAATGCAACAATTGCTGTGATGAATATTCTCAGATTCCACAAGGATGTGTCAATCAATTTTGTAGCATTCTTCAAATATGCCATTACACCAGCACCAATCAAACCCAATGCCAGCCCGATTGCCATAGGGATTTTTCTTGTTTTTGGATACGCTGTATTTGTAAAGCCAAGTATCAGACCAAGCATAATTGCCATTGTCAGCAGGGCTTCCGTCGTATCTACAAAATATTTTAACAAGCAACAGACCTCCTTTTTTCTACTTTTTCATATTTCCTGAATAATGCACAAGTACGCCGTGCAGATAAACAGCACGGCGCAACTTCAAATGCACCTGATATGAAATTTGGAAATGATATTTTACAGATTACCACTCCTGCGGTACATATTCCCAACCACTGTAGGAAACTGTCAGATTTCCGTCAGCAAAGTAATCGTCAAAGCTTCCGCCAGGGCCTGTTTCTTCGTCAATATGAAGCAGGTAGCCGTTTTCTTCGGGGCTATGGAATGTGAAGTCAACAGTATAAGTATCTGCTTGGTCAAGCTTGATATTTGCGCCGTAGTGAGGACCATCAGAAGCACTCATTACCATGAAAGAACCTTCCGCAGCAACATCACCGCTGGTTTCAGAAGTTATCTTGTAATCTACTGTCATATAAGGAACCCAGTCGCCTACACCAAAACCAAGATTGTTTTCCAGTGCGGAAACGTCTGCTTCCAGATGAATGTTGAAATCTTCAATGGATTCATTACCGCCGGACATCGGAACAGGCTGGAAATATACAGCAGATACATTCAGGAAACCAGCTTCCTCGTCTTCAAAAATCGGATACTCTGTGAAACCAGCATCACCAGCATCATCCGGAGCTTCCGCAGCGGCATCTGTCTTTACTTCTGCTTCCGCAGCTTCGCCCTCTGTCTCGGAATCCACAGCAGAATCTTCTGCAACAGAGCTGTCAGTTGCAACGGAGCTGTCATTTGCAACGGAGCTGTTTCCGGCAGGAGCTTCCGCTGTGCTGGTTTCAGCTGTTGAACCGCCACAAGCTGTCACGGACAATGCCATAGCAGCAATCAATGCAATACCAATGAGTTTTTTAGTCATATTCTTACCTCCTAAAAGTTTCAGAACAAATTGCTCTTGTGTTCCGTCATGCGGAACGTTTTATCTATCACCTCAGCAAACCACCGAGAGATAAAGCATAAATCATCAGGCTTTATGCCTTGACAGGGGCTTTTTCATTCGCCTTTTTCTTCTGGGGTTTCCATGCCAGTTCAGCGGTGAATTCTTCATCTGTCTGGGTCAGGTAGTGAATTCCCTCTGCAATGCCGATAAACAACGGAATTCCTGTCCAGCAGAATGCCACGCACAACAGACCTTTTCCATATCTGCCCAAATAAAATTGATGAATGCCAAGTCCGCCCATGACAATCGCCAGAACTCCGGCTGTTTTCCGGCTGTCCTTGTTGTTAGCCTTTTTCCAGCCCTGCATCACGAAAATCATCAATGTAATCATCAGTAGAATGAGCTGAGGAATCAACGTTTCATAACATGGATAAATTCCCAGAACGTCCAGCACATCATTGAACGGTATCAACGACTGTAACCAGTCCGGAGAGGTCATATCAATCACATCACCCTCAATCAGTTCTTTGATACC